>JBJMQJ010000527.1:0-8258 GCA_045802765.1 Myxococcales bacterium | reverse complement strand
CGTCATGCTGGGAACGCCGAACTACGGGTCGTTCGCGCCTGCGCAGGTGATCCGCGGCACGTACGACGTGGTGCAGAAGGTGGCCGCCGTCGACCTCAAACATGATGCGGCCGAGCTTTGCACGCTCGTGTTCAACACTTTCCCTGGCGTGTACGAAATGCTCCCGGCGCCGGACAAGTTCGCCGATGTGAATCTGTACGATCCCGCGGGATGGCCGCCGACCGGGCCGAAGCCACGGCCCGGCCTGCTCTCCGGCGTGAAGCCTGTCGTCGATGCGCTGGCTCCGGCCGACGCGCGGTTCTTTCTCGTCGCCGGCGTGAACCAGGAGACCGTCGTCGGGCTGCAACTGAACGGCGCGGAGTTCGCTTACCAGGTGTCGCCCGACGGCGACGGGACCGTGCCGCTCGCGTTCGCGAAGCTCGCCGGCATTCCGGAGAACCAGATCTATTACGTCGAGGAGGGCCACGGCGGGCTGCCCAACAACGGCAGGGTGGAATCGGCGGCGATCGACCTGCTCGCCACCGGGCGGACGACCGCGCTGCCGAACGTGCGGCCTCCCTCGCAGCGCGCGGCTCGCATGGTCAGCGAGTCCCAGCTCCGCGAGATGGCGAAGCGGGCGCCGGGCGTCGGGCAGCTCGGCACGTCGGATTATCGCCACCTCCTCGACGCCGTGGCGGCGCCGCCGAGTCCCGAGACAGGTCCTCAGGCGCCGCTCCCCGTCACGGCACCGGGAGCGCCTCCCGCTCAACAGGTCGACGGCAGATTCGAGAACCTGACCATCAGCCGCACCAGGCTGCGGCGGATGGAGCTGACGCTCGCGCACGGCAGCATCGCGGACGTGGAGTCGCCGGCCTACGTCCTGGGTGTGTTCCGGAACGTCGCGCCCAGCGGAGCGGCCCGCGCCATCGATCAGCGTCTGAGCGGCGTGATCGCGGAGTTCACGGCCCGGCGCATGTTCGCCGGTGAGGCGGGAACCGTGTTCATGCTGCCGTTGCGCCGCAGCCAGCTCGCCGCGGACCTCGTGTTGTTCGCGGGCATGGGCGCCTTCGACCGGTTCAATGCCGACGTGCAGCAGCTCGTCGCCGAGAACGTGATTCGCGTGCTGGTGCGCAGCCGGGTGGACGAGTTCGCCACCGTGCTGATCGGCGGCGGCAGCGGAACCAGCGCGTCCGCGGTTCTGCAAAACCTTCTCATCGGCTTCTTGCGGGGATTGAAGGACGCCGACCCTCAGCACCGCTTCCGCGGCATCACCATTTGCGAGACGGATCCGGGGCGCTTCGCGGAGATGAAGAGCGAGATGTACCGGCTGGCGGGCACGGGACTCTTCGCCGACGTGGAGCTGACCCTGGACGAGAGCGAGCTGCCGGAGCCGGTGCTCGCGGGACCGCGGGTGCTGGCCCAGGAGCGCGATCCGGTCTACGTCATCGTGCGCCAGGAAGGTCAGACGGGCAGCCGATCTCATTACCGCGTTTCGATCCTGGGTTCCGGAATGAAAGCAGCCGTGGTCACGGCGACACGAGACGTCGACGCCGCGGCGTTGAAGACGCTCCTGACCGATTTCGACCAGGCCGTCGCGGGAAACGCAAAAGCGCTGCAGCAATTCGGGGCGCGGTTCGCCGACGCGACCCTGCCGGCGGAGGTCTGCACCGTGCTCGCGGCGATGAAGGACCGGCATGTCGTCGTCGTGCACGACGCACCCGCGGCGCGGATTCCCTGGGAGACCTTGACCATCGGGGACTGGACGCCGGCGCTCAGCTGCGGCCTCAGCCGCCGCTACCTGGCGGACCAGCTACCGGTCGCAGCGTGGATGGAGGAACGCCGTTCGGAACCGGTCCTGCAATTGCTTTTGGTGGCGAACCCGCTGGAGGATCTCGACGGCGCCGACGAGGAAGCCAAGCGCATCATGCAGCTCGGCGGCGCGACGGCGGGCATCGAGATCACGCCGCTGATGCACAAGGCGGCGACCAAGGTCGCCATCCTCGCCGCGTTGCGGACGGGCAAGTTCGACTGCATGCACTATGCGGGGCACGCGTTTTTCGATCCGCAGGGTCCGTCGCGTTCCGGCCTCATCTGCGCGGGCCGGGAAATCCTCAGCGGAGCGGACCTGACCGGCCTCTCGAACTTGCCGTCGCTCGTCTTCTTCAACGCCTGCGAAGCCGGCCGCGTACGCGGCCGTCCGGTCACGAGCAGGCCAGCCAGCGTTCGAGTGACGGAGTCCTACGGCGTGGCGGAAGCGCTGATGCGCGGAGGTCTCGCGAACTTCATGAGCACGTACTGGCCGGTCGGCGACAAGTCCGCGGAGACCTTCGCTTCCACCTTCTACAACGGCGTGCTCGCCGGAAAGTCCCTCGGCGGCGCCCTGCTCGAAGGCCGCAAAGCGGTGGTGGCGATTCCCGACCGGGATTGGGCCGACTACATCCTCTACGGCAACTTCGATTTCGTGCTGAAGCAAGGCGCGCAGCGATGAGGGCGGACGGGCCGTCGATCACAGCTGGTCGAACTCCTCCGAGAAGAGCAGCCGTTGTCCGAGCACCGCGATGGTGATGCCGAACGACATCTGGGTGTCCTTCCCTCGCGGAGTCGACCAGACGATCGATGGCCCGACGCGGACGAGGCCCTTGTAATCGAGCGACGTCGAAGCGAGCGAGAAGGTGACCGGCATCGACAGCTCGATGCGCCTCTTCCCCGTTCCTCCGAGTGGAAAGTCAGGCTGGATTCCGGCGGAGACGCGCCACGAGTCGGCCGCTTGATCGAACAAGCCGAGGAAGAGAGCGGTGCTGACCGAGCGCGTGCTCGTTGGAGCGCCGACGGGAGTGTCGCTGCACGCTTCGGCGGGCACGGTGCCGGCGGCCGTGTCGACGCCTCCGACGACCGCGCAAAAATGCGCCGGGTCCCCTTCCTCGAAGGCGTGCTTGAATGCGGCGAACCCCTCGATCGTCATCGTGCGGCGGCTCGCACCGAGCAGCCCGATGGCGCTGACGCCCGTCGTCAGGTTGGCGTAGCTTCGCGGACCGGCCGGTTTCAGATGAGCCGCATCGCCGTCGAGAAAGGAGAGCGAGCTCTCCCCCGCCCGGAGTCCTCCGTTGACGACCAGGACCGGGTGCTTGCGCAGATCGGGACGATTCTTCTGCCATTCGTCGATGATGTCCCGCCCTGCCTTGCACATCTTCGCTCTGGAGATGTCCGTCGGTACCCGTGCGTGGGCCTTGGCGTCGCAGAAATCCTTCTCCTCGGTGCTCTTCTCCTTGTCGGCGCATCCGGGCGTGCAGGCTGCAACCGCTTTGGTCCACGCGTCGGTCTTCACTTCCGGCCCGGCGGGAACGGCGAGCCACACCAGGCTGGCGGTCACGCCTGCCTGCCAGGGCCGCGTTGCCTGCAGGTCTCCGGACGACAAGCCCAGCAGCGTTGCCACACCCTTGTTGGTGGTCACCTGGTAGGAGGCGCGCACCGAGAGATCCGTATCGGTCCAGGCGTCGAACCGCGCCCCCGCGCTCGCCGTGAAGTCGGCCTTGCCGTCCGGGCTGGCCTTCAATGCCAGGTGCGGCAGCCAGACGATCTCGGCGCGCGCCGGCAAGGCCGTCGCTGCCAATGCGAGCAGCGCTCCTCCGAGACGAGTCATGGAACCAGGAACCGGAGCACGTCGGGCCCCTGGAAGGGCTCCTTCGCAAGAGAGGTGCCGGGCATCGACACCGCCTCCAGCGCGAATTCGCCGCTGCCGCCCGTCGCGTCGAAGTCGTAATGCCATTCGCCAGGCTCCAAGGCGCGATCCGCCGGCCTCGTCCGGCGGACGGCGACCCCGGTGATGATCCGCGTGGGGCCGCGCAAATCGCCGAGAAGGTTCCAGTTCGGATCGCCGTCATCGATTCTCAGCCGGACGTTTCGCAGCGCTTCCGCCGGTGCCACCGCACGCGGGCGCTCGATCTTCTTGCGCGCCGGTTTCTTCGCCGACTTCTTCCCGGTCGCGGCGGTTGCCTTGCGACGCTTCGGCGCCGCGGCTTTCTTGCGCTTGCGGCGCGCCATCCGCCATTCACAGCAGATCCGCGGCGCGGAGGCAAACGGGGGAGCCGGAGTCATACGAACCGTAGCTTGAGGACCTCGGGCGTCGCCTCCACGATCTCGATGACTCCTGCCGGCGGGTCGGCGGTACCGCCCAGGCCATAGCGGTTCATCCCCAGCGGGGTCATGAGGGCGTGGGTGAACCGGGGCCTGTCGTCCGGCCCCGGCGCCCCCATGGCGACTTTGCCTTCGTCGCCGAACTCCAGGATCTCGCGCCCGCGGCGGCTCGGGGGAAACGCGAACGAATGAGTCGGACGGTAGACCTGTACGCCGGCCGCGTCTTCCTCGAACGAGTGCGTCCAACTCCCACCGAGCGCCGCGGACGTGTGGCTCATGCCCTCAGCGCTCCCATCGTCAGCGTCAGGTCAGGGTTCATGGCCGGGATGGGAATTTCGAGCGCCTCGCGACGCCGCCGGAACGTGGAGATGACTCCGCCCATGTATTCGTAGCCGGTCAGCGACGGCCCCCAAGCGGACCCATTCCACCACTTATGGTACAGCGCGCTGTCGGTCCCGGTGACGAAGACGTCCAGGCGGTTCGGGCCCCACGCCACCACGCGCGGCGACGAAGTGCAGACGCCTCCCATCGCCTCGTAGCCCGTCAGCGACGGGCCCCACGCCGAGCCGTTCCACCACTTATGGTACAGGGCGCTGTCGGTACCGATGACGAACACGTCCAGGCGGTTGGGGCCCCACGCCACGACTTCGGGCTCCCCGACGCAGATGCCGCCCATGCGCTCGAAGCCGTTGAGCGACGGGCCCCACGCCGAGCCGTCCCACCATTTGTGGTACAGCGCTCCGTCGGTGCCGGTGACGAACACGTCCAGCCGGTTCGGCCCCCACGCGACCGCGCGCGGCGCCGACGTGCAGACTCCGCCCAGGCGCTC
The DNA here is from genome assembly GCA_045802765.1 of Myxococcales bacterium. Classification (GTDB taxonomy): domain Bacteria; phylum Myxococcota; class Myxococcia; order Myxococcales; family 40CM-4-68-19; genus VBKO01. The sequence goes on along the minus strand of JBJMQJ010000527.1, from coordinate 3,316 downwards.
ATAGCCGGTGAGCGACGGTCCCCAGTGCGCGCCGTCCCACCACTTGTGATACAGCGCGCGGTCCGTCCCGATGACGAACACGTCCAGCCGATTCGGCCCCCAAGAGACGATCTCGGGTTGCCCGACGCAGACGCCACCCAGCGACTCGTAGCCGATCGGCGACGGACCCCAGGCCGAGCCGTCCCACCATTTGTGGTACAGCGCGCGGTCGGTGCCCAACACGAAGACGTCGAGCCGGTTGGAGCTCCAGGAGACGATCCGCGGATCGCCCACGCACGTTCCACCCAGCGACTCGTAGCCGGTCACCGATGGGCCCCATGCCGAGCCGTTCCACCATTTGTGGAACAGCGCGCTGTTGGTCCCCGTGACGAACACGTCGAGTCGCTGTGGGCCCCAGGACACGACCTGCGGCGCGCTGGTGCACACGCCACCCATTGCCTCGTAGCCGATCGGCGACGGACCCCAGCTCGAGCCATTCCACCACTTGTGGTAGAGGGCGCGGTCGGTGCCGAGGACGAACACGTCGAGCCGGTTCGTGTCCCACGCGACCACCGGCGACGAGCTCGGACGCGGTGCGCCCGCGCCCAGGCCGAGGGCGCTGCGCGCGCCGTCGAGGCAAGCTTGCATCCGCGCCACCTGGCCGGCGGAGAACATGAACATGGCGCGGTCGTCCACGTAGTCCATGTAGTTCATGAACATGTCGCCGTTCGGGGCGTTGTTGCACGAAGTGCGCGGAAATGCGGGGGCTCCGAAGTTCGGGCCGCCCTGGTTCGGCGTATCCGCGACGTTGTCCGTGCCCGTGCACGCAGTGCCGTCGTCGCCCCAGATGTGGTTCAGGTTGAGCCAGTGCCCGATCTCGTGGGTCGCCGTCCGCCCGAGGTTGAAGGGAGCCGCCGCGGTGCCGGTGGTCCCGAAGGCCGAATGCAGGATCACCACGCCGTCGGTCGCCGCCGGTCCGCCGGGGAACTGCGCGTAGCCGAGCAGGCCGCCGCCAAGCGGGCAGACCCAGATGTTGAGGTAGCGGTCGGCGGGCCAGGCATCCAAGCCGCCAGTCGCGTTCGACTTGACCGCATCGTTCGTCGAAAACGACGGGACGGTGGTCTGCCGCCGCTCGATTCCATTCGTCGGCGCGCCGCCGGGCGATACCGTTGCAAGGAAGAACTCGACGCGCGCGTCGGTCGCCAGCGGCAGGAAGACCGCTGGCGTGGAGGACACGTCGGAATTGGTCCGCCGGAAGTCGTGGTTCAGCACGTCGATCTGGCTCGCGATCTGCGCGTCCGAGATGTTCTGCGCCGCGGCGTTCCACACCACGTGCACGATCACCGGAACGCGCGTCACACCGCTGCGAACGGCAGCGCGCTCACCGCGCTCGTAGGCGAGCGCGTGGTTTTCGATGATGCCTCGGGCTCGCACGTAATCCGGGAGCTGCGAAAGCAACCGGCGGTGCACATCCATCGTTCCGCACCTGCGCGTTCGCGGCCCACCGCCATTCCCGCCACCGTCGCCGCCGCCGCCGGCGCTCATGCCGCCGCTGTCCGCGCCAGGCATTTCCTCGTCCGCACGGGATTCGGGTGCAGCGGCCATGCCGGCGGCCATCCCGGAAGCGTCGTCGTGCGCACTCGCTCCATTCGAGGCGATCTTCCCATTGGGCACGTCGCCCAGGTCGTCGGTTCCGGCCATCGCGGACGTCGGAACGTCGGTTTCTTCTGCGCACCCGCAGCCGGTCTCCATCGAACCTTGCTCTTTTGCCTTCTTCGATTTCATCGGGACCCCCGTTCACGGCGAGGAGAACCAGCTCCGCGCCGGGATACCGAGCCCGATAGCAAGAGTCGCACCAGCGGCGAACGACCGATTCGCGCTCGAGGAGGCGTTTACGGCGATTGGGAAATTCATGGAGCGGTGGCGCCGCTGTAGCGCCACCGCGCGGGTGGCGGTACGCTCGATCCACGCGTCGCAGCGCGGAGCCGACCCCGCCACCTGCCTGGTCGCGACGTTCAGGCAGTTCCGCTGCGGCGACTCGCGGGTGTTCAGCGCCGGCGGCGATCGCGCCGCCGCGGCGTGGCGGAAGGGCGGGCCCGCTTGCGCGCCAGGGCCCGCGACTTCTCCTTCGCGCCGATCTTGGCGAGCTCCTCGCGCGGCAGCGCCAGCAGGACCGTCGCCGCTGCCTTCCCCGCGCGCGTGACCAGGACGCGCAACGCGTTCACCAGCTCGGCGCTCCAGGTAGGCAGCGCCAGGACGGCGCGAGCGGCGTCGCGCACGTCCTCGAGGGCCTTCTGGATCTCTTCCGTCGGCGCTTTCGGCATCGATTCAAGACCCGACCGGCTAGGATGCACGACATGGCGTCCCGCATCGAGGACTACGCGATCATCGCCGACTGCCGGAGCACCGCGCTCGTCGCGAAGGACGGATCGATCGATTGGCTCTGCTTGCCGCGCGTCGACTCGGACGCCTGCTTCGCCGCGCTGCTCGGCTCCCGCGAGAACGGCCGCTGGCAGATCGCGCCGGCCGGCGCAGTGCGCCGCATCAGGCGCCGGTACCGGGAAGGGACGCTCATCCTCGAGACCGAATACGAGACCGAGGAGGGAAGCGTCACGCTGGTCGACCTGATGCCCATCTCCGGCCAGGGGACCGACGTCGCGCGCGTCGTCGTCGGGAACCGCGGCCGCGTCTCCATGCGGATGGAGCTCATCATCCGCTTCGGGTACGGCGCGATCGTGCCCTGGGTGCGCGCGATCGAGGGCGGCATCGAGGCGATCGGGGGACCCGACGTCCTCCGGCTCGTCACGCCCGTCGCCACGCACGGCGAGGGGCTCACGACCGTGGCGCGCTTCTCCGTCGGCGAGGGCGAGCGGGTCCCGTTCGTGCTCACCTGGGCGCCCTCGCACGAGCCCGATCCAGGTCACGTCGACGCGGAGCAGGCGCTCGCCGAGAGCGAGGTCGGCTGGAAGGAATGGTCCGCGCACTGCCAGGTGCGGGGACCGTACCGCTCGATCGTCGAGCGCTCGCTCATCACGCTCAAGGCGCTGACGTACGAGCCGACGGGCGGCATCGTCGCGGCGGCCACGACCTCGCTTCCGGAGGAGCTCGGCGGCGTGCGCAACTGGGACTACCGCATCTGCTGGCTACGCGACGCCACCTTCACGCTCTACTCCCTCATGAGCGCGGGCTTCTCCGCGGAAGCGCGCGCCTGGCGCGACTGGCTGCTGCGCGCCGTCGCCGGAGATCCGTCCCAGATCCAGATCATGTACGGCATCGCGGGCGAGCGGCGTCTGCCGGAGCTGACGCTCGACTGGCTGCCGGGGTACGAGGGCTCCGG
>JBJMQJ010000526.1:0-19698 GCA_045802765.1 Myxococcales bacterium | reverse complement strand
CGAGGCAGCAGGCGCTTTCGATAACGGAACGTCTTGCTTGTTCCGGAGGTCGCCGGGCGGTTGTCTAACGAATTTTGACTTGCGTTACTTCGATCGGTCTTGTACTCACCGCGGCCCCTGTTCAACGGGATCTACGCTATCAACCGAGGAGCTTCGAATGTCCGCACATCGCCTGAACCTCTCTCTCGCCTCCCTCTCCGCCCGCGTCGCGGGCGCGGCGATCGCCGCCGCCTTCGTCCTCTCCTCCGCGTGCGGTGGTCAGGAAGGATCCTCGTCGTTCGACTCGCAGGGCGCGACGCTGGCGAGCACGGCCACGACGAACTTCGTCCTCAGCGGGAGCGACTCGCAGACGACGCCGCCGTTCCTTACTTGCACGACGGCCACGCAGACGATCACCGTCGACAGCGGTACGCTCGCGGTCGGCGATCGTATCTACACCGCGGTCTTCAATGGGACGGTCACGCAGAACGGCACGACCACGCCCCAGACGTACCAGGACAAGGGCCAGGTCAGCGTGAGCGGGAACACCTACAGCTTCCGCTCGCCGGGAGTGGGGACGTTCACGGGAACGCTGAGCAACGGCACCTTGACGGTGGGCGGCTACACCTATTGTGGCGCGACGCACACTCTCGTATACCAGCAGCAGTGATGGGCTCGACCCTGTTGCGCGGCGGTTCCCGGACGTTCGCGGCTCTTGGCATGGCGAGCGCCGTGGCGTTGTCCTTCGCGGCGTCTGCTCAGTCGAAAGAGCAGCCGCCGGCGCCGCCCGCACCTGGTCCCGCGAAACCGAACCAGGCGCCCCGTCCAGGGGCGCCTCCTTCGGCTCCAGGGGCGCCTCCTTCGGCGGCGCAGAAGCGGATCGACACGTTGCGCCTGCTCGTCGGTCGCGATCCCACCGACGTGAAGTCGTGGATCGCGCTCGGCAACGAGTACTTCGATTCGGGGCAGAGGACAAAAGCGATCGAGGCCTACGACAAGGCGCTCAAGCTGCAGCCGAACAACGCCGACGTCCTCACCGACCAGGCGGTCATGTACCGCGAGCTCGGCCAGGCCGAAAAGGCGATCGCCAACTTCCAGAAGGCGAGCAAGGTCGATCCCAAGCACGTGCGGAGCATGCTCAACCTGGGCGTGTTGTACGCGCAGGACCTGAAGAACTACGACAAGGCGCTGGAGAGCTGGCAGCGCGTCGTCGCGGTCGCTCCCGCGAGCCGGGAGGCGGAGAAGGCGCGCGTGTACATGCAGGAGATCAAGGACGCGCCGAAGCCGAAGTGAACGGCGAGCGCCGCTACTTGTGCGCGACGAAGGCGGCCTTGGCCTCGGGCAGCTCGCGCTTGATGTCCGCGATCCGCTGCTCGCTGGACGGGTGATCCGAAAGGAACGCCGGCGGCTCCTGTCCCTTGGAGTAGGCCAGCATCCGCTGCCAGAAATCCACGGCCGTTGCCGGGTCGTACCCGGCCTTGGCCATGAGGACGAGGCCGATGTGGTCGGCCTCGCTTTCCTGCTGGCGCGAGAACGGCAACTCGACGCCGAGCTGCGCGCCCAGCCCGAGCGCCGCTCCGGTCAACTGCACGGCGCCGGGTTTCTTCGCCTGCACGGCGGCGAGGAGCCCCGTCTCTCCCAATTGCATCAGCTCCGTCCGCGAGAGCCGCTCGGACCCATGGTGCGCCAGCGCATGGGAGATCTCGTGGGCGAGCACGACGGCGAGCCCGTTCTCGTCCTGCGTGACGGGGAAGATGCCGCTGTACACGGCGATCTTGCCGCCGGGCATGCACCAGGCGTTGACCGTCTTCGCATCGTCGATGACCGTGGTCTGCCACTGGTACCCCGGGTGGAACTGCGCCTCGGCGGTGTCCGCCAGACGCTTGCTCACTCGTTGCACCAGCTCGACGTGCTGGGGGTTGGTGTCGATCTTCGCCTTGGCGATCTCCTGCTGGTACGACTGCATCCCGAGCTGGTTGACCGTCGAATCTCCGACGAGATTGAGCTGCTTGCGCCCGGTGACGGGGGCCGTGGTGCATGCCGCGAGGATCGCCGTTCCGACGAGGAGAGTTTTCACGCCGGCAATTTGTGCACGGACGCGACCGTCCGCTGCCCTACGGCAACGCACCCCCGTGGGCTACTTCCTCTGTCATTTCACGGACTACGTCGGCGTCATCGCGGCCGCTGCGCTTCAGGACGCGGAAGGAATGGTCCGCTCCTTCGACGATGCGCAGGGCGGCGCGCGCGCCGGGGAGTGGCGCATCCCGGCCCCGGCTCCGTGGGCGAGCATGTAGAGGAGTCGCGCTCCGGCGGGACGCAGGAGCAGCGCGTCCAGCCGCTCACCGTCGACCGCGAAGCTCAGCTCCCGCGCCAACGCGTCCGATCCACGATTCGATCGGCGCACGTTCCGCCTACCCGGAGCGGTTGTCTAACGATTCGTTGCTTGACAGCATCCCCCCGAACGCCGGAATGTCGCGGCCGGCTGGGGGGTGGCGGGGATCGATACCGATGACTTCGGCACGATCGATTGGCAAGGCGACAGCGCTCCTTCCGGCAGTTTCACACGACGACCGACCTGCGGAACCGCTCCCGTTCCACCGCCTCACCGCGGCGCAGGCGCTCGTCGCCGCCATCATGGCGATGCAGGACGCCCCCGATCCACGCACTCTCGCCGAACGCGCGGCCGCCGGAGCGTTGCGCCTGACGCAGGCATCGGCCGCCGCCGTGTACATCGAGGGCACCCACCGTGAGCCCATCTTCGCGGCGGCCGGCCAGTCGTCTTTCGCAGAACGCGACCAGGGCACCGACGCGCTGAGGAAAATCGCCGCCGGGGGAAACCCGGTATGGGGTCCTCTCGCCGGCAAACCCGGTACCGTCGCCGTTTCGTTTCATTCCGACCCCGTGCGCGGCGCCCTTCTCGCCGAACGGCCGGCGGTCGCGTTCGGCGACCCGGAAGCGCATGCCTTCGGCGATTTCGCCCGGCTCCTCGGCGTGACCGCCGCGGCCATGACCCGCCGCGACGGGTTCGCTCCGCCGCACCGAATCGAGACCAGCATCGCCGACGCCGTCTCCGAAGGCGTCCTCGCCGTCACGGACGGCAACGTCCGGCTGCTCAATCGCGCCGGCGCCCGGCTCCTCGGCGTGGACTCCGCGGACGCCGTCGGCCGGCCGGTGTCCCTGTTCTGGCCGGAGCTGGCGCAAGCGATGGAGCTCGGCCGGTCACTCGATCGGGAGCACCTTCCCAGGCAGAAGAACGCGCTTTCGGTCAGCTTGCATCCCCTGACCTACGGGCCGTGGGCAAACGACGCGGTCGTCACCTTCGTCGAGGCGGCGGCCGCGCGCGTCGCTGCGAAGCCGCTCGAGGACGCTGAGTCCACCTCCAGCTTCGGCGGCCTCATCGGCGGGACGCCAGCCATCGCCCGCATCCGTGAAGTCGCGCGCATCGCGGCCCAGAGCTCCTCGAGCGTGCTCATCGAGGGAGAGTCCGGCGTCGGCAAGGAAGTGCTTGCGCAAGCGATCCACGCCTCGGGCAACCGACGCCGGCAGCCGTTCGTGGCGGTGCTCTGCGCCGCGATTCCGCGCGAGCTGCTCGAGAGCGAGCTGTTCGGGTACGAGGCGGGATCGTTCACCGGCGCGAGCCGGCACGGCCGCGCGGGAAAATTCGAGATGGCGCAGGGGGGAACGCTCCTCCTCGACGACATCGTGGACATGCCGCTCGACATGCAGGCGAAGCTCCTGCGCGTCCTGCAGGAGCGCGTCGTGACCAGGCTCGGCGGCAGCCCCCCTCGCCGCATCGACGTGCGCATCCTCGCGACCAGCAACCGGAGGGTGTCCGACGCGGTGCGGGCGGGCCTCTTCCGCACCGATCTCTACTACCGGCTCAACGTGCTGAACATCTGCATACCGCCCCTGCGCGAGCGGCGGCAGGACATCAAGACGCTCGCCGAGCATTTCCTCCGCAAGCACGCGTCTGCGCACGGCAGCAGGCTGAGAACGATCGGCGCCGATGCCCTGCGCTCGCTGGAAGCGCACGCCTGGCCTGGGAACGTCCGCGAGCTGGAGCACCGGATCGAGAGCGAGATCCACTTCGCGCGCCCAGGGGAAACCTCGCTCGATCGCCTGGCCATGGAGAGCACCGACCTCGCCCCGCGCCGATCGCCCGCCACCCGCACGCTGCGCGAGCTCGAGCGAGAGCTGTACGCCGGAGCGCTCGCGGACGCCGGCGGCGACATCAGCCGCGCCGCCCGCGAGCTGGGCATCTCGCGCGGAAAGCTGTACCGCAAGCTCCACACGTACGAGCTGCTCCCGCGTCCGACCTGAAGCGGACGGAAGGCTCGGAGGGCGACGCGCCAACGCGGTCCACCGCGCGCCCGCGCGATCCTATGCGCGTACGCCCAACCGCTTCCCCAGCCGCTCGAGGGCGCGAGGAACGTCGGGATCGACCTCGAGGACCTTCGCCAGCGGATCCCGTTTCAGCTTGCGCATCCTCTCCGGCGCCGTCTTCAAGGTGAACGCGCGCGGGTCGAGCTTGTCGTTCACCTCGCTCCACCGCAGCGGCATCGACACGGTCGCTCCCGGCACCGGGCGCGCGGAAAACGGCGCCGCGATCGTCTTCCCGTAACCGTTCTGGAAGCAGTCGAGGTAGACCCGGCCCTTGCGCGCCTCGATGGGAGCGCGGACCAGCGTGGAGATGTCCGGATGTTCCCGCTCGACGACGTGCGCGAGCACCAGCGCGAGATCGCGCGCCTGGTCGTGGGTGCACCGCGATGGACCGAGCGGCAACAGGACGTGCAGGCCCGCCTGGCCGCTCGTCTTGCAGAACGACGGCAGGCCGATCTCCTCGCACAGCTCGTGCACCGCGCAGGCGAGGCGGACCACCCACGCGAACGGAGCGCCCTTGGGATCGAGATCGATCACCGACCAGTCCGCGCGGTCCGGCGCTCCGGCCTTCCCCGCGTACACGTGCAGCGGGATGCTGGCGAGGTTCGCCACGTAGAGGAGCGTCTCCACGTCGTCGCAGACGAAGTGATCGATGTCGCGGCCTTCGTCGGTCCGCATGCGCGCAGTGCGAATCCACGCGGGCACGTAGTCCGGCGCATCCTTCTGGAAAAAGGACTTGCCGGCGATTCCGTCCGGAAAACGGGTCAGCACCACCGGCCGGTCGCGCAGGTAGGGCAAAAGCCACGGGGCTATCGCGCGGTAGTAGGCGATCAGGTCGCCCTTGGTGTAGCCGTCGTCCGGCCAGAACACCTTGTCGAGGTTGGAAGGGACCACCTCGCGCGGGACGGTCCTCTGCGCGAGCGCCGGCGAGATGCCCGGCCGCGAGCACTCCGACGGCGGCTTGTCGTCGCGGAAGCGCAGGAAGACCGGCGCGCGGAGCAGGCCTTCCTCGGTGATTTCCTTGTAGCGCACCTCGACCACGCGGCGCGGCGTGACCCAGGAGTGGCCCCGACCGGCGGGGAGCGGGCCCGTGCACGGGGGCTTCGACGCCCGGTCGCGCTCCAGCTCCTCGCGCAGCGAGCGAAGCTCGGCTTCGCTGAAGCCGCTGCCCGCGCGCCCCGCGTAGACGAATCCGCCGTCCTCCGCATACGCAAGGTGCAGCGAGCCGAAACCCGTGCGCGAACCTTCCCCCGCCGAGAAGCCGACCACCGCGAAGTCGGCCGTCCGATCGGCGCGGATCTTGATCCAGTCGCGCGAGCGGCCGGGCCGGTAAGCGGAATCCGCGCGCTTTGCCATGACGCCCTCGAGCCCCAGCTCGCGGACGCGCCGGAACATCTCTTCGCCGCGGCCTTCCACGTGGTCGACGTACCGCAGCGGGCCGAGGTCCGGCAGCAGCAACCGCAGGAGGCGCTTCCGCTCCGACAGCGGCAGCGGGCGCAGGTCCCACTCCTCGAATCCGAGCAGATCGAAGCAGAAGAGCGTGGCGGGAAGCTCGTGCATCGCGCGCTCCAGGTCCCGCGGCGCGGTGAGCAGCGCGCGCTTCTGCAGCCGCTGGAAGCTGGGACGTCCGGCCTCGTCGAGCACCACGATCTCGCCGTCGAGGACGACGTGCTCGACCGGAAGCGCGCGGAGCGCCGAGGCGAGATCGGGGTGCACGCGCGTCGCCTCGGAGCCGCGGCGGTAATGGATGACCGCGCGCCCCTCGTCCCGGCCGGCGACCGCGCGGAACCCGTCGTACTTCAGCTCGAAGATCCAGCGCGGATCGCTGAACGGCCGCGGCTCCACCTCGGCGAGCATCGCCTGGACCTCGGAGGCGCGCACGGGCCCGCGGACGGGCCGGAGCTCGCGCAGCTCTCCTCGCAGCGCATCGGCGCCGGCGGGCGTGGGCAGGACCGGGGTATCCGGGAAAGCGCCGCGCCTGCGCACGTGGCCGTCGCTCGTCTCCTTGATCAAGAGCCACTCCTTGCCGCGCGTCCGTACCAAGGTCCATGCGCCGCGCAGCTTGTAGCCGCTCAGCTCGAAGAGGAGCTTTCCCTCCCGGACTCCGGCGGAGAAATCCTGCACGGGCGTGCAGCGGCCGCAGTCCCACGGCTCGCCCGCAAGGCCGCCGCCCGGCTCGATCTCGACGGCGAAACGCCGGTCCGCCGGGTCCGGCGACGGTCCCTTGGGAACCGCCCAGGACCGCAGAACGCCGTCCGTTTCCAGATGGAGAGCGTATCCCGGGCGCGATCCCGTCTGCCGAACGACCATGAATCGCCTGCCCGGCCGCTCATCCAGGAAGTTGGGCATGAACACGAGCAGGTTATCATCGCGCGCATGGCCGCTCGCTCCATCGGTTCGGGGACGATCTCGTTCGGCCTGGTCTCGATCCCGGTCAAGCTCTTCTCGGCGACCCAGAGCCAGGCGGCGATTTCCTTCAACCTCCTTCACTCCAAGTGCAAGGGCCGGTTGAAGCAGCAGTACATCTGCCCGCGCGACGAGAACCAGATCGTCGAGCGCAACGACATGGTGAAGGGATACGAGTTCGCCAAGGACCAGTACGTCACCTTCACCCCCGAGGAGCTGAAGGCCCTCGAGGAGAAGGCGTCACAGCAGATCGAGATCAGCGAGTTCGTGCCGACCGAGAAGATCGACCCGGTCTACTTCGACAAGGCTTACTACCTGGGACCGGAAAAGGGCGCCGACCGCGCTTACCGATTGCTCTCGGAGGCGATGCGCACGACCGGCCGCACCGCGCTCGCCCGGTACGCGGCGCGCGGCAAGCAGTACCTCGTGCAGCTACGACCGATCGAGGGCGGCGGCCTGGTCATGCAGCAGCTGATGTACTCCGACGAGGTGCGTCCCTTCTCGGACGTCGAACTGCCGCAGGGCGAGGTCAAGCCCGCCGAGCTGGAGCTGGCGAAGCAGATCATCGAGCAGATCGCCGAGGACGACTTCAAGCCGGAGAAGTACGAGGACGACGTCAAGAAGCGGGTCCAGGAGCAGATCCAGCGCAAGGTGGAAGGCCAGGAGATCGATCTCACTCCGGCGGAGCAGCCGAGAACGCAGGTCATCGACTTGATGGAAGCCCTCAAGGCGTCGCTGGCCGCCCGCGGCGAGAAGGCCGCCGAGCCTGTCGGCGAGGACCGCAAACCGGCACGGCGCGCCCCCCGCGCGGACAAGGCCGCGAAGGCTTCCCGCAAGTAGGCCGCCCGTGCGAACCTCCGCGCGATGACCGGCTACGGATCGCGCGAGGTCTCCCGGATGCTCGGGCTCTCCGTGGGCCAGCTGCGCTCCTACGTGCGCGCAGGCTTCCTCCATCCCGCGAAGGGACGGCGCGGCGAGCTGCGGTTCAGCTTCCAGGACCTGGTGCTGCTCCGCGCGGCGCAGGGACTGCTCGGCGCGCGCATCGCGGCCCGTCGCGTCCGGGCGGCGCTGCGCAAGCTGCGCTCCCAGCTTCCCGAGGGGCGGACGCTGCGGGACGTGCACATCCGCGCGGAAGGGGATCGCATCGTGGTCGGCGACGGCGCGCGCAAGTGGAGCGCCGAGGACGGGCAGATCCTCTTCGATTTCGGCACCGCGGAGCTGGCCCGGCGCATCGCCCCCCTCGCGCGCCGGCGGTCGCCCTCCCTCGACGCCGACGGCATGTACGAGCGCGGCTGCGATCTCGAGGAGGCCGATCCGGCGGCGGCGCGCGCGGCGTACGAGCGCGCGCTGGAGCTGGAACCCGGCCACGCGCAAGCGCACGTGAACCTCGGGCGGCTGCTGCACGAGACAGGCGAGGCGGCGAGCGCGGCCGAGCACTACCGCCGCGCGCTCGAGACGCGCCCCGACGACGGAACCGCGGCGTTCAATCTCGGCGTCGCGCTGGAAGACCTCGGCCGCCGCGGGGAAGCGATCGCCGCCTACCAGCTCGCGATCGCCACCGACCCGCACTGCGCCGACGCGCACTACAACCTCTCACGCCTCTACGAGCACCTCGGACAAGGAGCGCCCGCGCTGCGCCACCTGCGCACGTACCGCGCGCTGACCGGCCACGCCTGATGCGCGTGCTGTGCGGGACGAGCGGGTACAACTACGAGCCTTGGCGCGGGCCGTTCTATCCGGAGGACCTGCCCAAGTCGAAGATGCTTTCCTACTATGCGTCGCGCTTCGACACCGTCGAGATCAACTACAGCTTCTACCGCAAGCCGACGGCGAAGCTCCTGGGCGGCTGGGCGGCGCAGGTCCCCGATCGCTTCCGCTTCGCCCTCAAGGCGTGGCAGCGGATCACGCACCACACCCGGCTGCGCGAACCGGGGCTGGCTTCCGCGTTCGCCGACGCGGCCCGGACGCTCGGCCGCCGGCTGGCGCCGATCCTCTACCAGCTGCCTCCCAACCTGAAAGCGGACTTGCCGCTCCTGCGGGACTTCCTCCATCAGCTGCCCCGCGACCTCGCCGCCGCCTTCGAGTTCCGGCACGAGAGCTGGTTCGCCGACGACACCTTCCAAGCCCTGACGGACTTCGGCGCGGCGCTCTGCGTCGGCGAGAGCGACGAGCTGGCCACGCCGCGCGTCCGCACCGCGCCGTTCGGATACTTGCGGCTGCGCCGCGCCGAATACGACGGCGCGCAACTGCGCAACTGGGCGGACTGGGTGCGAGGCGCGGGGTTCGAGCAGGACGTCTACTGCTACTTCAAGCACGAGGACGAGGCGCGCGGCCCCAAATTCGCGGAGGAATTTCGGAGCCTATCCGCGGCCTGAACCGTCCGTCGTGATGCCCGGGAACGTCGGCTGTGGCCTGATCCGGGCTGACTATTTCTCCGCGCCGGCGCCGATCTTGGCGCGCGCGTTCAGCTCCGCGATGGCCTTGCGGATGTCGCGTGCGTCCGGAGCCGACGGCGCGAGCTGGAGGTACTTCTCGTAGGCGCGGCGGGCGGACTCCTCGTCGTGGCGCATGAGATGCGCGATGCCGAGCCCGCGCCAGGCCACCGCGAGCGTGGCGTCGGTCGCGAGGGCCTGCTGGAATTCTTCGGCGGCGGACTCGTAGCGGCCGCGTTCGAGCTCGGCGTCGCCGCGGCGGACCTGGGCATCCGCGACCGCGCGGGCCAGATCGGCAGGTGAAGGGCGGGTCGGCGTCGGGGTCGGATTCGGGGTCGGGTTCGCGGTCGCGGTCGGGTTCGGGGTCGCAGTCGGGTTTGGCGTCGCGGTCGGGTTCGCGGTCGGAACGATGCTCGAAGCGGCGGGGGCCGGAGCCGGCGCTCCGGCAGCCGGCTTGTGCGCGGCGAGCGCGCGGATCGCCGACGGGTTCAACAAGCCCGCGGCGAACAGCGCGCCGGCCGCGACCGCGGCGCCGAACAATCCGCCCAGCAGGCCCGCGGCGAATCCGGACCCCGACCTCACCACCACCGACTGACCCGGCCCTCGCGATTCCATGACCGCGACGCGCGTGCTCAGGTCCTGCTGGTCGCGCTGGACTTCGGCCATGCCGCTGCGCACGGCGTCCATCTGCTTGCCGAGATGGGAGACGTGCTCGATGAGCTTGGCCAGCGCGGCGCGGTCCAGGTCGGGCACGCCGGCCCACTTCTCGCTCCGGCTGACGAGCGCCGCGAACGTCTGCCGCTCGGCGTCGGCCCCGGCCGGACGTTGCAGCGCATCCACCGCCTCGCGAAGCTGTTGTAGATCGCCGAACCGCTCCCGCCGGTCTTGCGCCATCGCGATGCGCACCAGGTCGGCGAAAGGACCGGCCAGCTCGGGCCCCGGACCTTTGCGTGGATCCGGAGCCGGCTGTCCGGTGAGCAGCTCGTATCCGAGCGCGCCCGCGGCGTAGACCTGCACGCGCGGCTCGGTCTTCGCGGGAGCGCCCCGCTCCAGCAGCTCGGGCGCAAGATAGCCCTGCTCTTCCTCGGCGCGCTTCTCGTCGAACCGCGCCAGCTGCATCGCGCCCGAGGCGTCGAGATGCACGAGGCGCGAGCGCACCGTGGACTTCTGCGCCGCCGCCAGGCGGGTGACCGCGGCGAACAGCCACAGCGCCTCGCCGGCGGCCAGCTTCTGCCCCGCGGCGCGCGCCCGCTCGAGGATGTCGTGCAGCGTGATCAACTCGGAGCGCAGCCTCCAGCAAGAAATCAGTATCGCAGCGATTTGGGGCCATCGAAATTTCCGCGGGGCGCCGCCCTGCGGGAAGTTGCTGGGAGGTGGGCCGCGGTGCGCGCGTGACGCACCCCGACGTTGACGCCGACACCGACGGCGTTAGGTTCACGGGACGCGTGAGGCATGGTGCCCACGCGGCTGCAACACCCGCCGGGAGCGCACTGCCTCGGCGAGAGAGGAAGATCATGTACCCAGGAATGCTGCATTGGTTGAGGAATGCGCGCCGTCAGGGCGCTTGCGGATCGCACGCCGGCCACGGACCCTCCGGCGAAGGCTTCAGCTTCCACCGCGGTGACGGAGACGATCTCGGCGGCGGCGGCGCTTTCGGCGTCCGGCGCCCGCTGCGGTTCCTCGCGTACCGGCTGAACCTGAACGAGACGCAGGTCGAGGAGCTGGCGAAGATCCTCGACGAGCTGAAGACCGAGCGGGCCCAGGCCGCCGTGGACGATCGCCGCGTCGCCTCGGGCTTCGCGGACGCCCTCGGCCTGGACCAGTTCGACGCCCTCAAGGCGGCGGACGCCGGAGCCCTGCGGGTCAAGAGCGCGGAGCGCCTGCGCGACGCCGTGCTCAAGGCGCTGGCCCGCATGCACACGGTGCTGGACTCGCAGCAGCGCGCCCAGCTTGCCTATCTGATCCGCACCGGCACGCTGAGCATCTGAGAGGCGAGACGAGGTCCCGATGAGCCGAGCATCGGGACCTCGTCAGACTTAGCTTCATCCAGTGACCGACGCGTCCGGTTTCACGTACCTCGCGCTGGGAGACTCGACCGGCGTCGGCGTCGGCGCATCCAGCGACGGCGGGTACGTCGACCGCCTCTACCGCCGCCTGCTTCCATTGCTGCCAGGCGCACAGCTCGTCAACCTGTGCGAAAGCGGCGCCGGAGCGGCGGACGTGCGCGAGACGCAGGTGCCGCGGGCGCGCCGCTCGCAACCGTCGCTCGTCACCCTCGGCATCGGCATCAACGACGTGACCTGGCAGGTGCCGGAAGAAGCGTTCGCCATCAACCTGGAGGAGATCGCGGTCGCGCTCGGCGCTCTGCGCGTCCCGGTGGTGCTGATGAACATCCCCGATCTCGCGCTCGCGCCGATCGCGGCGCGCTACGACAGCTCGCTGTACGAACGCCGCATCGAGGTGTTCAACGAGCACGTCGAGGCCACCGCCGCGCGGCACCGGTTCGCGCTCGTCGATCTCTTCACCGCCACCAAGCGACTGCGTGGAAAGGCCGGCCTCTTCTCGGCGGACGGATTCCATCCGAGCGCGGAGGGCTACCAGGAATGGGCCGCGCACCTGTGGCCGGCGGTCCGCGCCGCGCTCGGGATCGACAGAGACGCGCGGCCCGGCCGCCCCCTCTAGAGCGACGCCGCGCTTTCGACGCTCGGAGATACGGGGGCCCGCTCAGGCGGCGGGCGCGATCCGCGCCACGGCGGCATTCTCCTCCACGTGGGCAACCGACCGCGTGCCGACCAGCGCGCACGTGATCCCCGGCGTCGCGCGCACGAACTGCAGCGCCCGCTGCGCGTCCGTATCGAGGCCCGATAGCCTCTCCCGCTCGGCGGAAGAAAGGTGCGCGAGGCGGCCCTGCAGCACCGGAGCCGACGCGAGGACCGCGATGCCGGCCTCGGCGGCAGCCTGCAGCAGCGTCCGGCCGCCCTGGTTGGGGAGCGAAGCCGCTTCGTCCATCTCGAGGTTGAACGGGAGCTGCACGGCGCGGAAGCGATGGCGTTCGCCGCCCGCTTCCCGCGCGCATTCCAGCACGTCGTCGATGGAGAGGTGCTCCGGGTCGTCGTCGGGCAGGCGGTACCCATTCCAGGTCGCGGTGCCGTAGGCGGCGATGCGTTGCTCGTCGCAGGCGCGCTCGAGCTCCGCGAACGCCGCGCGAAGCCTGCGGAGGAATTCGTCGTGGGGCACTTCGCCGAGCTGCGTCTCGGGATTGTGCACGTAATACAGATCGATGGTGGCGACGCCCAGGTTGCGCCGGCTGCGATCGATCTGGTCGGAGAGGAACCGCGGTGACAGGCAATGCACGCCGTCCACCACCTCGTCCCAGCGCAGCAGACCCGGGCGCACGTAGGTCTCCTCGACGAAGGAGCGGGGGTCGCGGGGACGCGCCCCGTCGAAGGGCAGGAACCCGCCCTTGGTGCAGACGAGCACGCGCTCGCGAGACACGGTGCCGTCGCGGAGCGCGCGTCCGACCGCGCGCTCGCTGCGCTGGTTGCGGTAGTTGATTGCGCTGTCCACGACGTTGATCCCGAGCTGGAGCGCCCGGCTGACGGCGTCCGCGTACGCCGCGTCCGTCCGGTCGTCGTCACGGCCGAGATACGTCCCGATGCCCAGCGAGGAAACCGTCACGCCGAGCGCCTCGCGGAAATGGCCCGCCGCCGCGCGCGCCTCGCGGGCGTAGGCCGCCGTCGCCGACGGCGTCGCGCGTCCCGGAAGCGGGGAGACAGGCATGGGCATGGGGCACCTCCGTCCCCAGATTACCCCCGTCCGCCCGCCGCGGGCAGGAGGCCCCCATGCCGCAAGACCCGAAGGACGAGGGCAAGAAGCCGCCCTTCCCGCAAAAGGAGCAGGATCACCCCGGCAGCGATCGCGAGATGTCGCCCCGTCCGGACTACGGCGAGGAGACCTACCGCGGCTTCGGACGGCTCAAGGACCGCGTGGCGGTGATCACCGGAGCCGACAGCGGCATCGGGCGGGCGGTGGCCCTCGCGTTCGCGCGAGAAGGCGCCGACGTCGTCATCTCGTATCTCAACGAGCACCAGGACGCGCAGGAGACCCGGCGCCTGGTCGAGTCCGCCGGCCGGCGCGCGGCGCTCGTCGCCGGCGATCTGGCGGAGGAGTCCCACTGCCGCCGCGTCATCGAGGAGGCGGTGCGCGCCTTCGGCCGCATCCACGTCCTGGTGAACAACGCCGCCTATCAAGGCAAGTCGGTGGAGAAGTTCGAGGAGCTGGACGCCGCCCGCATCGAGCGGACCTTCCGCGTGAACGTCGAAGCGATGTTCCACCTCGTGCGCCACGCGCTGCCTCACTTCGAAAAGGGCGGCGCGATCCTCACCAGCGCCTCGGTCCAGGCCTACCACCCGAACGCATCGATCCTCGACTACGCGGCGACGAAGGGCGCCATCGTGACCTTCACCAAGGGGCTGGCGCAGGAGCTGATCGGGCGCGGCATCCGCGTGAACTGCGTGGCGCCCGGTCCGGTATGGACGCCGCTGGTCGCGCAATCGTTCGATCGCGAGAAGCTGAAGGAGTTCGGGAAGAACTACCCGATGCAGCGGCCCGCGCAGCCGGCCGAGCTGGCGCCGGCGTACGTCTTCCTCGCCTCGGACGAGTCGCGCTACGTGAACGGCGAGGTGCTCGGCGTCACCGGAGGCAAGCCGCTCGGCTGAGTCCTGCCGCGCCTCGCGCGGGAGATTCAGGCGGCGCGCACGAGAAGCGCGGCGACGACCGCCGCCCCCGCGATCGCCACGACGGCGAAGGCGCGCCGCCCCGCCACGGGCGAACGTGCCCGAGGCGCCCGTTCGCTCCGTCCTGACGCGATCTGCAGCACCTGAGCGATGTGCAGGGGCACCTTGCCGGCGCCCTGCTCGATCTGCTCCCGGCAGGAGAACCCGTCGGCGACGAGCAGCGTCCCCGGCGGGCAGGCGCGCGCGCGCGGCAGCAGCTTCTGCTCTCCGATCCGCATCGAGATCGCGAACTTCTCGCGCTCGAATCCGAACGACCCGGCCATCCCGCAGCAGCCCGAATCGAGGACCTCCGCGTCGATCCCCACCCGCTCGAGCAGCTTCTTCTCGTCGTCGAATCCGAGCACGGACTCGTGGTGGCAATGTCCGTGCACGATGGCCTTGCGGTGGAGGCGCGGCGGGGCCCACTCCTTTGCGTGCTCGACGAGGAACTCCGACAGGAGGTACGTCTGCTCGCGCAGCCTTTTCGCGTCCTCGTCGTGCGGGAACAAGCCGCGCAGCTCGTCGCGGAAGGTGGCCACGCAGGAGGGCTCCAGCCCGACGACGGGGGTGCCGCGGGCGAGCGCCGGGCGCAGCTCGTCGAGGATCTGGCGCAGCTTTCTTTTCGCAAGATCGAGCATGCCGTAGTCGTAGAGCGGGCGCCCGCAGCAGAGACGCTCCGGCTGGATGTCGACCTGGAACCCGGCGTCCTCGAGGACCGCGACCGCCGCCTGCGCGACCTCCGGATGGAAGAAGTTGTTGAACGTATCGGCCCAGAGCAGCACCCGCTGGCGTCCCGGGTTCACCTGCGGGCGCGCCTCGAACCAGGAGCGGAAGCTCTGCGTCGCGAACCGCGGCACGTTCCGCTCGGGCGCGATGCCCGCCATCCACTTGAGCGCGCGAGAGAGGAGCGGCGCATGGCCGGCGAAGTTCGCGAGCCGCGGCACGCGCGACGCGATGCGCGCCCACCAGTGGATGAGCCCCATCGCGTACGCGTGCCGCGGCCGGGCACGCCCTTCGTAGTAGTGGGAGAGGAACTCGGCCTTGTACGTCGCCATGTCCACGTTGACCGGGCATTCGCCCTTGCAGGCCTTGCACGCCAGGCAAAGGTCCAAGGCCTCCTTTACGGCCTCGTCGCGCCACCCGCCGCGCAGAGGGTCGCCCTGCAGCATCTCGAAGAGCAGATGGGCCCGGCCGCGCGTCGAGTGCATCTCCTCCTTGGTGGCCCGGTAGCTCGGGCACATCGCGCCGCCCTCGTGCTTGCGACACTCGCCGATGCCCACGCAGCGGCGCGTCGCTTTCGCGAAGCTGAACTGGTCCTCGGGGAAGGCGAATCGCGTGCGCGGCTCGGGCGGACGGTAGCCGGTCCCGAGGCGCAGGTTCTCGTCGATGCGATACGGCCGCACGACCTTGCCCGGGTTCATCCTCCAATCGGGGTCCCAGATCGACTTGAACTCCTCGAAGGCGCGGACCAGCTCGTCCCCGTACATGAGCGGCAAGAGCTCCGCCTTGCTCTGCCCGTCGCCGTGCTCCCCGGAGAGCGACCCGCCGTGGGATACGACCAGGCGCGCGGCGTCGGTCACGAACCGGCGGTAGTTCGCGATCCCGCCGCGCGTCTTCAGATCGAACTCGATGCGCGTGTGCACGCAGCCCTGGCCGAAGTGCCCGTACAGCGCGCACTGATATCCGTAGTCGTCGAGCAGCTTGCGGAATTCGCGCAAGTACTTCCCGACCTCGCGCGCCGGCACCGCCGCGTCCTCCCATCCCTCCCATGTCTCGGTGCCGTCGGCGAGCCGCGCGGTGGCGCCGAGCCCCGCCTCGCGGACCCGCCACAGCTTCGCCTCTTGCGAGCGATCGTCGAACAGCTTCATCGAAGGGCCGCCCGAGAGCCTGGACATCAGCGCCCGCGCCTTCGCGTCCGACTCCGCCTTGCTCTCCCCGCCGAACTCGACCAGCAGCCACCCCTTCCCTTCCGGCAGGAGCTGCGTGTCCTGAGGATGGATGTGCATCCGCTTCATGTCGGCGACGAGCACGTCGTCGATCCCTTCGCACCCGATCGGCCCCGCCTCGATCACCTCCGGGATGTGGTCTCCGGCGCGGTAGACGTCCTCGTACCCGAGCACGAGCAGCGATCGGCAAGGCGGGCTCGGGACCAGGCGGACGGTGGCCTCGAGGACGATCGCGCACGTCCCTTCCGTGCCCACCAGCGCGCGGGCGAGATGGAACCCCTTCTCCGGCAACAGCTGCGTCAGGTCGAATCCCGAGACGCGGCGGGGGATGTCGGGGAAGCGCGCACGGATCCGCGCGGAGTAGCGGTCGCGTAGATCGCGCAGCCGCCGGTAGATCTCGCCGCGCCGGCCGCCCCCGGCAACGATCCGCTCGAGCTCGGATTCGGGAGTCGCGCCCACGGTCAAGCGCGTCCCGTCGTAGAGGACGACCTCCAGCGCTTCCACGTTGTCGGAGGTGCTTCCGCCCATCACCGAGTGCACGCCGCAGGAGTTGTTCCCGATCATGCCGCCCAGCGTGCAGTGGTCGTGGGTGGACGGGTCCGGGGCGAACGTGAGGTGGTGCTTCTCGGCCTCCTTCCGCAGGACGTCGAGCACGACGCCGGCCTGCACGCGCGCACGGCGCCGCTCGACGTCGATCTCCAGGATGCGGTCGAGATACTTCGAACAGTCGATCACGACCGCTACGTTGCAGCATTGGCCGGCCAGGCTCGTCCCACCGCCCCGCATGGTGATTGGCGCCGAGGCTTCCCGCGCCGCCGCCACCGCCTCGACCACGTCCTGCGCGGTCCGGGGAACGACGACGCCGATGGGCACCTGCCGGTAGTTCGACCCGTCGGTCGCATAGAGCGCCCGGCTTCCGCGGTCGAATCGCACCTCGCCGCGGACGCGGCGGCGCAGCTCGGCCTCGAGCGCCCGCGCGTCGACCTCGCGCCGGGGCCGCGCCGGCCGCGCCTCCTCACGCGTCGCGGTCCGCAGCCTCATCACGGATACTCCTTTGAGCTCAAATTATATACCGATGCGGAATTGCGCCGCCTCGCCGCGCTTGAACGAGAGGCCGAGCCCCGGCTCGAGCGGATCGGGTTTCAGCTCGCCCTTGTCGGGCCTGGGAAATCCGTCGAACAGCTCCTGCTCGATGATCACGTGGTCGATGAACCACTCCACGTGCCGCACCGCGGGGACGGCGCAGCCCAGCGCCACGTGCAGCGCCGGCGCGCAGTGGCAGGACATCGGCAGGTCGTGTGACTCGATCTGCCCGGCGCTGCGCAAAAAGCCCGTGATCCCGCCGCAGCGGGTGACGTCGGCCTGCATGACGTCGAGCGCCTCTGCCTCGAGGAAGCGCCGGAAGTCCGCCGGCTCGTATCCGTACTCGCCACCCGCGATCTCCATTCCGGCGGGCGCCCGGTCGCGCAGGAGGCGCAGCCCGGGCACGTCCGTGCGCACCACCGGCTCCTCGAACCAGGTGACGCCCAGCTTGGCGAACCGGTCCGCGAACGCCAGCGCCTGCTTGCGCTGGTAGGCCCCGTTGGCGTCGACCAGCAGCTCGACGTCGGGACCGATCGCCTCGCGAGCGGCCGCTACGCGCGCGAGGTCCCGCTCCGGGTCGCGCCCGACCTTCATCTTCATCGCGCGAAATCCCTTCGACGCCCAACCAGACAGCTGGTTCGCCAACTCGCGCTCGGTCAGGGAAGTGAAGCCCCCGCTCGCATAGGCGCGGACCCTCGGGCGCACCATCCCGATGAGCTTCGAGAGAGGCACGTCGAGCAGCTTCGCCTTCAGGTCCCAGCAAGCGACGTCGACGGCCGAGATCGCCATGCCGGCGACGCCTCCCCGTCCGTGGTTGCGGACGGCGCGCACCATCGCCCCGTGGACGGAAGCGGTGTCGAACGGGTGGATTCCGCGCACCGCCCCGGCGAGCACGTCCTTCACCAGGCGGGCCGCGCCGGGATCCGTGTACGTGTAGCCCAGTCCCTTCCGGTCTCCCGCGGACAGCTCCACGACGACCAGGCCGGTCGACTTCCACTCGGCGGTGCCGTCCGATTCAGGCACGGCCGTGGGGATCTCGTAAGCTGCGACCTCCACCTCGGCGATGCCGCTGTCGGGCGTCATTGCTCGCTCTTGTCACCCTTCGGCTTGAAGACGCCCGCTACCGCGGTCTTCAGGGTGTCCCTGATCATCTCGCCGGCATTCGGGTCGCCCTTGAGCACCGCCTTCACATACGAAGTGGCTTCCTTGAGCGTCACGTGGGGCGGCATCATGGGGAATTCGGGATCGACGACCGCCTCGATAATGCACGGCCGATCGGCGGCGAGCGCCACGTCGAGGAGCTTTGCCACCTCGTCGGGCCGCTCGATCTTCACGCCGCGCAGGCCGAGCGTCTCGGCGTATCGCGCGTAGCCGAAGTCGGGGATCTCCTGGGACCCTTCGAACTTCGGCTCGCCAGACTGCGCCCGCATCTCCCAGGTCACCATGTTCAGGTCGCGGTTGTTGAGCACGACGCACCAGAACCGCGGGTCCTTCCATTCCTTCCAGTACTTGGAGACGGTGATCAGCTCGTTGATGCCGTTCATCTGCATCGCGCCGTCGCCCGCGAGCGCGAACACGGGCCGTCCGGGAAAGGCGAACTTGGCGGCGACGGCATACGGCACCGCCGGGCCCATGGTGGCGAGATTGCCGGAGAGCGAGCCCATCATTCCCGCGCGGAACTTGAGGTAGCGCGCGTACCAGGTGGCGGTGCTGCCGGAATCGGCGCTCAAGATCGCCTGGTCGGGGAGGCGCTTGTTCAGCTCGTGGAAGAGGAGCGCGGGGTTGAGGGGGTGCGCCGTGACGCCCGCGTGCGCTTCGAGAATCCGGTTCCAATCTTGGATGGCCTTGTCGATCTTCTGCCGCCAGGAGCGATTGTCCTTCCGCTTCAGGTACGGAAGCAGCGCGGCCAGCGTCTCGGCGCTGTCGCCGACGAGGTTCACTTCCATCGGATAGCGGATGCCGAGCATGCGGCCTGCGATGTCGATCTGCACGCCTCTCGCCTGCCCTTCCTTGGGCAGGAACTCCGAGTAGGGGAAGGAGGAGCCGACCATGAAGAGCGTGTCGCACTCCTTCATCATCTCCCAGCTCGCCTTCGTGCCGAGAAGCCCGATGGAGCCGGTCACGCCGGGAAGGTCGTCTGGGAGCGCGGCCTTTCCCAGGAGCGCCTTGGCGACGCCCGCTCCGAGCGTATCGGCGACCTGCAGCACTTCGTCGGCGGCGCGCATGGCCCCGGCGCCGATCAGCATCGCCACCTTCTCGCCTTGGTTGAGCACCTCGGCGGCGCGCTGCAGATCGGGCTCGTACGGCACCACCCGCGGGCTCGACCAGCCCGCGCTCGAGTGGATGGTGTTGTGCGCCTCCATCGGCGGCTCGACGGGCTCCTCCTGGAGGTCCTTGGGAACGATCACGCACGTCACGCAGCGCTCCGCGAGCGCGATGCGAAAGGCGCGATCGATCGCGTGCCGGATCGCGCTGACGCTCATGACGGTGGTGACGTAGTTGTGGGCGACGTCCTTGAAGAGCGCTTGTAGATCCACTTCCTGCTGGTAATCGCCGCCCATCGCCGTGGTCGCCGCCTGCCCGACGATGGCGACCACCGGCTGGTGATCCATCGAGGCGTCGTACAAGCCGTTGAGCAGATGGATGGCCCCCGGCCCTGAGGTCGCCAGGCAGACCCCCGGCTCTCCGGTGAACTTG
>JBJMQJ010000525.1:0-8428 GCA_045802765.1 Myxococcales bacterium | reverse complement strand
GATCCTCAGCTCCGCGGGCATCTCCCGCGCCAGCTTGTGCCTGCAAAGACTGCGCGTCGCCTTGTAGGTGCGCACGAACGTGATGCACGGAGGACAGAGCGAAAGGTGCGCTTCGAGCGCCTGCGCGCGATCCGGCGGCAGCGACCCGTCGATGTACTCCCCGAGGAGTTCCACGCAATCGGCGCAGTGCTCGAGGGGATTGGCCAACGTTTTCCGCCCTGCGGGTGGGTGTAAGTGTGAAGCTACCGTAACCGGACCACGTGGAAAAGATGCTCCTGCCTCGAGGCCGATTCGATCATTCTCCGAAGAACTCGCCAAGTTTTTCGCGCAGCGCGAGCCGGGCTCGGTGCAGCCGGCTTTTCACCGCCGGCACCGTCAGATCCAGGGCGCCCGCGATCTCCTCGTTGGAGAGTCCGTCCACGTCCTTGAGCAGGAACACCGTCCGGTAGTCGTCAGGCAAGCCGGCGACCGCCTGGTCGATCGCGCTGCCCAGCTCGCGGTCCATCATCTTCTCGTCGGCGCGCTGCGACCAGTCGCTCCTCGGCGGCGGGTCCAGGTAGCCTTCCGCAGAGAATCTAGGTCCTTGGAGCTCCAACGGTTGGTCGGTCAAGGCATCCGGGGCGCGGCGCTTGCGGCGCAGGCGCATCAGGGCGCTGTTCGCCGCGATGCGGTAAAGCCAGCTGGAGAACTGCGCCTCCCCGCGGAAATTGGGCAGCTTCTGGTAGGCGTTGAGGAAGGCCTCCTGGAGCACTTCCTGCGCGTCGGCCTCGCTGCCCGTCATGCGCAGGGCGAGCCGGTAGAGCTGGCGCTGGTGCCGGCCGACCAGCTCGGCGAACGCCGCCGCGTCGCCCGCCTGCGCATTGCGCACGAGCTCGACGTCCGGGACCTGTCCCGGCTGCTCCGGCTCCCGCTCTTGCGCGGCGCCCGTCGGTGTCGGCGTGTCGGCCATGAAAGGCGCGGACCCTAGAGCAGCGCGGCAAGGGGGTCAAGCCCGGTACCCTGTCGCGAAGCGGAGGGTCTCAGGGGAAGATCTTGCCGGGATTGAGCAGGTCGTCGGGATCGAACGCGGCCTTGAGGCGCTTCTGCAGCGCGACGACCGCTTCACCCTGCTCCTTGCGCAGGAACCGGCGCTTGGCGAGCCCCACGCCGTGCTCGCCGGTGATGGTGCCGCCCAGCCGGATGGCGGTCTCGATCACCTCGTCGATGGCGGCCTCGCCCCGGACCCGCTCGTCGGCGGTGCGGAACAGCAAGTTGACGTGCAGGTTGCCGTCGCCGGCGTGACCGTAGCTGGCGGTGGGGAAGCCATGCTTCTCGCCGATGCGCCGGACGGCGCGGATCATCTCGATCAGCTGGCCGCGCGGGACGGCGACGTCCTCGCTGATCTTGAACGGCCGGACGTCCATCAATGCCACGGCGACCATCCGGCGCGTCTCCCACAGCTTGCGCCGCTGGGCCTCGTCCTGGGCGGCGAGCACCTCCAGCGCGCCGCGCGAGGCGCACAGCTCGCCCGAGCGCGCAAGCTCCTCTGTCACCCCGTCGCCATGGCCGTCGTGCTCGATGAGGAGCGCGCCGCCGACCCCGTCCGGGAACTTGAAGGGGGCCCGCGGCCCCACCGCGCGGATCGTCGGACCGTCGAACAGCTCGCAGGCGCGCGGCAGCAGTCCCGCGTCGAAGATCGCCTGCACGGCGCCGGCCGCGGCCTCTTCGTCAGGGAAGAGCGCGAGGAGCGTCTCGACGCGCCGCGGAAGCGGGATGAGCTTGAGGGTGGCCTCGGTGATCACGGCCAGGGTTCCCTCGCTGCCCACCAGGAGATGCGTCAGGTCGTAACCAGCGACGCCCTTCCAGCTCCGGTGCCCGGTCCGCACCACGGTCCCGTCCGGCAGCACCGCCTCGAGGCCGAGCACGTAGTTCGAGGTCACGCCGTACTTCACGGCGCGCGGTCCGCCGGCGTTGTGGGCCAGGTTCCCGCCGATGCTGCACATCGCCTGCGAGTTCGGATCCGGCGGATAGAAGAGGCCCTGCTCCTCGACCGCTTTCTGCAGCGTCTCCAGCACGACGCCAGGCTGCACGACGCACACCATGTCGGCGCGCGACACCTCCACGATGCGGTCCAGCTTCTCCAGGGAGAGCACGATGCCGCCGCGCTCCGCCAGCGCGCCTCCGCTCTTTCCCGTCCCGGCGCCGCGAGGAACGACTGGAAGCCGCTTCTCGCGCGAGTACCGCAGCACGGCCACCACGTCGTCGACGCTGCGCGCCAGCACCACCGCTTGGGGCGGATATCGGCCCAGGCCGCTTTCGTCGCGCTCGTAGGGAGCGGCCCGTTCTCCTTCCGGAAGCACCGTCGCGCCGGGCACCAGAGCGGACAGTTCGGCAACCAGGCTCATCCGAACATCTCCACCGCGCTGCCGGTCATCGCGAACGGCGCCTCGGCGGCGAGGAACCGGACTACCCGCGCGACGTCGCCGGGCTGGATCTCCGGCGGGAACGAGGTCTTCCTGAGCATCTCGGTGTCCACGCTTCCGGGCAGCACCACGGCGCAGAACACGCCCTGCTTCCGGCCTTCCTCGGCGAGCGACTTGATTAAACCCGTCAGGCCCCACTTGCTCGCGTTGTACGCCGCCGCCTCGGGCGTGCCCAGCGTGCCGGAGATGGAGCCCATCGCGACGATGCGTCCGCGCCTCCGGCGGAGCGCCGGCCACGCTGCCTTGGCGCAGAGAAAGGCGCCTCTCAGGTTCACGTCGAGCACGCGGTCCCACTGCGCCTCGGTGAAGTCCTCGATCGGTCCGCGCTCGAGCACTCCGGCGTTCAGGACGACGACGTCGGGCGGACCGAGGTGACGTTCCACATCCCCGAAGAAGCGCTCCACCTCGGCGGAGTCCGACACGTCGCACTTCTGGCCGAACCCGCCAGCTGGACCTTCTGGCGCCGCGCGCGAGGCGCAGACCGCGACGCGCGCGCCGGCCGATGCGAGCTCTTCGGCGCAGGCCCGTCCGATGCCGCGGGACGCGCCGGTGACCACGCAGACCTTCCCTTTCAGGGACACCTACCCCTCCGCGCGGCGCGCGAGGCTCGCCCGCAGCTCGGGGTCCTTCTCGAACGAGCCCGCCCATGCCTCGACGCTCACGCGGCTCTGCCTGCGGCGCGGCCCGCGCACCTGCATGCAAGCGTGCTCGGCGGTGATGACCACGCCTGCGCCCAGCGGCTCGAGGGCCTCCATGACTGCCGCGCACATCCGCTGCACCAGGTTCTCCTGGAGGATGAGGCGGTGGGCGAGCACGTCGACCGCCTCGGCGATCTTGCCGAAGCCGACCAGGTGCCGATCGGCTGCGTACCCGACCGCCGCGCTTCCCTTGTACGGCAAGAGGTGGTGCGGGCACATCGAATGGAAGTCGAGCTGCGAGACGATCACCAGCTCGCCCTTCTTCGGCGCCGGGACGAGCGAGCTGCGCAGCGCCGCGACCGGATCCTTGCCGTAGCCGTCGAGGAGGTCCTCGACCCAGGCCTTCGCCACCCGCTCCGGTGTCCCGCGCGTCTCCGCGTCCAGCTCCGCGCCGGAGGCGAGCAGCAGGTCGGCGATGGCGCGGGTGAGCGCCTCGCGGTCGGGAGTGCGCGCCGGGCGATCGGGAAGCATCAGCGGTACCCCTCGGGGCCCCGGTAGGCGACGGAGAAGCCAGGGATCTCCCAGATACGCACCTCGACCAGCCCGGGGAGCTTTCCGTGCAAGCGGCTCCAGCACCACGCCGCGACGCTTTCCGCGGTCGGATTCTCGATGAAGTCGTTCAGGTTGGCGTGGTCGCACTTTACGAGGATCTGCTCCTGGACCGCCTTCTCGATCTCGCCCAGGTCGACGAAGATCCCCGTATATGGATCCGGCTCGCCCCGCAGCGTCACCGCGAGCTTGTAGTTGTGGCCGTGCAGGTTGACGCACTTGCCCTGGTACCGGGGGAGCCGGTGCGCGGCAGCAAAACTGAACTCGGCCTGGATCTCGTGCATCGACACCTCGTTAGCACGACCTGGCTTGGATGCGCGGGAGGGGCAGTCGCTTCGGGAGGTCGCCGGCACGGTCGTGGGCGATTCGAGCGATTTAGGAATCGTTCGGACGCGCGGAGCGTCTGATGCGGCGGCGAGAGGAGGACTGACTTGCCGAACGACCACGCCCGAGCCCTGCTGCACCCTGTGAACGCTACCGGCGCGTCCGTCGACGTCTACGCGGAAGCGCCCCTCCCGACGCGGCACGGACTGTTCCGGGTGTACGTCTTCCGCGAGCGGGGCACCGACAAGGAGCACGTGGCGGCAGTGAAGGGCGACGTGCGCGGGCGCGAAGGCGTTCCGGTCCGCGTCCACAGCGAATGCCTGACGAGCGAGGTGCTCGGCAGCCTGAAGTGCGATTGCGGCGACCAACTGGAGCATGCGCTGACCCTCGTCGGCGCCTCGCCATGCGGTGCCGTCGTGTACCTGCGGCAGGAAGGCCGTGGGATCGGGCTGGGCAACAAGATCCGCGCCTATGCCTTGCAGGCGCGCGGCGCCGACACGTACGAGGCGAACCACGCGCTCGGGTTCGCGGACGACCTGCGCAGGTACGACGTCGCTGCGTCGATCCTCAAGCACCTCGGAGTCGTCTCGGTGGACCTGGTCACCAACAATCCACTCAAGATCTCCGGCTTGGAGAAGGAAGGCGTCCGTGTCCGCAAGCGGATTCCCTCGGTCGCTCCATTGAACCCGCACAACGCTGGCTATCTCCGCACCAAGCGCGAGCGCAGCGGCCACCTCATCGAGCTCTTCGCGGACGAAGACACCGGCTAACTCTAGTCGGTGGTTACGTCGTAAAGAACGATCTCGCTGCGGTTGATCCGTGCCATGAACGGTCCGGGCGGTTGGTTCTGCACAAACTCCTCGATACGTCGGAGCTTGGTGACGAGAAGCTCGGCGAGTTCGCGGCCAGTCAAGCCGGAAGCGGTAACGATGAAGACCCTTGCCCCAGCGGCCTGGTACGCGCGACGCTCGTTAGGGCGCGTCCGGATACGATGATCCTGGGTGATGATGATCCAACCGCGAGACCCGACGATAGGCAGCCAATCGACGTCTTCAGCATTCTCGGGGAATTCGTCATCGTGGTGCTTGACTTGGCGGCCGGTCTTTCGCAGCGCCGCAGGCACGATATGCCGCCCGATGCTGCGATCGATCCAGAAGACCAGTTCAGGCAGCTCGGAGTTCGGTTTCGTACCGCAGCGCCTCTTCGATTTCGATTGTCGGGCGACCGTAGTCCGCCGCAATGGATTCAGTCGACTCGCCTGCCTTGAACCGCTCAGCGATGACTGCTGTCGGCACACCGGTATCCGTAATGCAAGGCCGCCCGAACTGCGTTCGTGGGTCGATCATGACAAGCTGCGGATCTTCTAGTCGCGTCCTGGTGAACGGGTGTAGCCGCAGCGGCACACCATGATCGTCCCGACGAATGCGCTTCAAGTAACTCTCCCAAACCACGCTGATCGCCAGCTGCCCTGCCGCCGACTTCGAGGTCTGGATCACGCTACCGACCTTCTCCACGTACAAACGCTTGCCGTCCGTCAGCATGCGCTCGTCGAGAAGCGGCCGCGGTGAGTTGAACTGTCGGCGCAAATAGTCGACGAACTGTCTGACCTCCTGCAGCGGCACGTGATGCGTCTTCGTAATCGCCTTTAGGACGTGTACTTCAGTGAGGTCGTTGAAGGACAACATGCGCGCGTCCGGGTCGGCAACGTGAAGGATCGGTCCGTGGCCGGCGTCGCCAAAGGCCCAATACCTCACCGTTGCATTCGCCACATGGAGATAGGCCGCCACCATGCCCGCCGTATAGGCAGGCACGTCCGCGGGGGACTTGCCCCCGTAGATGTCGCGGCTCCTTTGCATGTGTTTCCGCTCCGAGCGCCCTTCGGCCGCACTCAACAACATCCTAGGCGCGCAGAGATCAGTGGGCAACTTCAGCCAGTTCGGAAGACCTGATATCACCCCGGTCCGACGGTCGAACACAGTTCATCTTCTCGAGTGCGGTGACTGGGTTCGCGCGCGCCGCGACTCTACACGATCGCGCGCGTGCCGCTCTTTCAGGAACGCGGCTGGGTGCGCGCAAGGTTCAGCGCGCGGCGGAGGCCTGCGAACGGAAGGGCCTGCAGCGCCTCGGAGACCGTGACCCAGCGGTGAGCGTCGTGCTCGGTGGGATCGAGGCGGACCTCGGTGCCGGGAGGAACGCGGAGCGCGAAGGCGGTCTCGTGGGCAAAGCGCGGGGCGCGCGGTCCCGGCGCAAGGGCGGGGATGCGCGCCGGATCGAGCGCGAAAGTGTGCGCGTAGCGCAGGTCGACCAGGTCGGACAGCGCGGGCGTGAGCCCCGTCTCCTCGTAGACCTCCCGCGCGGCGGTGGCGAGAGGCGACTCGCCGGGCTCTCTGCGACCCGTCAACGTCTGCCAGAACCCGCCGCGCTGCGGGATGCGGCGCAGGAGCAGCACCTCGGAACCGCCGCGCAGGATGGCCACGGAGACGGTCTCCAGCTCGACCGGCACCTCGGACGCCTCGCTCTCCCACACCGCGGCGGCATTCGCCGCCGCGCGCTCCTCCACCTCGACGAACGACGGAGCGCGCTCGCCGAGCAGGCTCTGCAAGGACGTCACGCCCGCGTCGGAGATGCCGCAGGGCACGATGGCGGCGAAGTCGCGCAGGTCGGTCGACACGTTGAGCGCGAAGCCGTGCGAGGTGATCCAGCGCGAGATGTGCACGCCGATGGCCGCGACCTTTCCCGCTGGGTTCCAGATCCCCACCCGTCCCGCGACCCGCTCCGCGCGCACGCCGAAGTCGGCGGCGGTGCGGATGAGCACTTCCTCCACGCTGGCGACGTACTTGCGCACGTCCTTCCGGTCCGGCTTGAGATCGAGGATCGGATATCCGACGAGCTGCCCTGGACCGTGGTAGGTCACGTCGCCGCCCCGATCGGTCTCGAACAGCTCGAATCCCCGCGAGCGAAGCTGGTCGGGCGTCCAGAGCACGTTGTGGGGCTTCGCGCCCCGGCCGAGCGTCACCACGCGGGGATGCTCCAGCAAGAGCAGCGTGTCCGGCACCAGGCCGGCCGCGCGCGCCTCGACGAGCAGCCGCTGCGCGGAAAGGCCGTCCTCGTATTCGACCAGTCCCAGCCGCCGGACGTGCAGCTCGCGCATCGTGGCGAGTCTAACGCCCGGCTATTTTCTTCGCGTCGGGTCTGGGCACGGGTGGGGCGGCGAGCAGCTCGTCGCGCTGCTCGCGGAGGAACCAGGGCAGGCTCGAGTAGACGTCCTCGAACAGGCCTTCCCGGGGAGGATCGGGTTTCTGCTCCGCGTCGGTGATGGCGGCGTTCACCTCATCGAGCAGCAGGGCGCGCAGCTCCTCATCCTGCCGGTCGGTCCACAGGCCATCCGCGCCGAGGCGGGCCCGCAAGCGCTCGATGGGATCGCGCTTGCGCCACACCTCCACCTCCCGCTCGTCGCGGTAGCGCGTCGGATCGTCCGACGAGCTGTGCGCGCCGATGCGGTACGTCTCGCACTCGACGAGCGTCGGCCCGCCGCCTGCTCGCGCGCGATCGACTGCCTCCTTCACCGCGGCGTAGACCGCGACTGCATCGTTCCCGTCCACCTTCACGCCAGGGAACCCGTACGCGACCGCCTTCACCGCGATGCTTTCCGACGCCGTCTGCTTGGAGGTGGGGACGCTGATCGCCCAGTGGTTGTTCTGGCAGACGAAGACCACCGCCGCCCTGAACACGCCCGCGAAGTTCATCGCCACGTGGAAGTCGCCCTCGGAGGTCGCGCCGTCGCCCATGTACGCCGCCACCACCGTCTTGTCGCCGCGGATGCGCGCCGCCATCGCCGCTCCGACCGCCTGGGGAAGCTGCGTCCCGATGCAGCTCGACCAGCTCACCTGGTTCACGCGGCGCGAAGCCATGTGGCTGGGCATCTGCCGGCCCTTGGTCTCGTCGCCCGAGTTGCCGAACACCTGGCAAAGGTACGGGACGAGCGGGAACCCGCGCAAAAGCATCGCGCCGCCCTCGCGCAGGGCGGGGAAGATCCAGTCGGAGGGCTCCAGCGCAATCGCCGAGGCGAGCGTGGCCGCTTCCTGGCCCGTGCAGGCGCCGTAGAACCCGACCCGGCCCTGGCGCTGCAAGGTCATCATGCGTTCGTCGAGCGTCCGCAGGCGGACCATCTCGCGATATAGCCGCAGCAGCAGCTCGGGCGAGGGCCGCGCGCCCGGATCGGTCAGCGTTTCGGCGGGCTGCATCATCGGGTCACGCATCCATCAGGAGGAGCTCGGGGGCCTCCAGCTCGCGGATGACCTCGTAGAGGAACGCGGCGCCGACGTGGCCGTCGATCACCCGGTGGTCGAACGAGCAGGACAGGTTCATGCGCTCGCCGATCTCGATCCGCTCCCG
>JBJMQJ010000524.1:0-15765 GCA_045802765.1 Myxococcales bacterium | reverse complement strand
CCCGTACCGTGCAGCCGCGCGACTCGTGGGCGGCCAATCTCCAGCTCGCGGTTCCGCTGATCGCGCCCCAGCGATGGGTCCAGTGGGAGCACGCCGCCGAGCAGGTGGACGTGGCGAGGCTGTCGGCGGAGGACGCTCGCCGGCAGACCGCGATCGTCACCGCGCGGGTGTACGTCTCCGTGCTCTCGCAGCACCGGCTCGTCGACGCGAATCAGCGCGCGGCGGACAACGCGCGCGAGCACCACGAGGACGCCAAGGCGCGGCTCTCCGCCGGGACGGGCAACCGGCTCGACCTGGTGCGCGCCGCCCAGGAGCTGGCCACGTCGGAGTCGCAGGTGCAGTCCGCCTTGACCGCCCTGGTGCGCGCCCAGGAAGCGCTGGGGATCCTGGTCGGCGGCGACGCGCCGGTCGACACCACCGACGAGATGCAGTTCCCGCCTCTCCCCGCGCCCGCCGAGGCCCTGGACGACGCCGAGCGGCTGCGCGCGGACATCCAGGTCCAGCGCAAGCGCGCGCAAGCCGCGCAGCACGTGGTGCGCGACAGCTACGCCGATTTCCTGCCGCTGCTCACCGGCATCGCGCAGCCGTTCGCCTCCAGCTTCACCTCGCTCACCTCGCCCACCACCGGCTGGCAGGCGCAGCTGGTGCTCACCCTGCCGCTGTACGACGGGGGGTTCCGCTACGGCGCGCTCGAGCAGCGGCGGGCCGAGCGCGACGAGGCGCGCGAGCTGCTCGACGCTGCGCTGCGCCAGGCGCGGTCGGAAGTGCGCTCGGGGTTCGAGTCGATGCAGCGCGCCGACGCCTCGCTGCGGCAGGCGCGCGAAGCGAGCCGGTTGGCCGGCGAGGCGCTGGAGATCACCACGCTGGCCTACCACGCCGGGGCCACCAACGACCTGGAGGTCGTCGATGCCGAGCGGCGCGCCCGCGATGCGGCCAATGCCGCGGCGGTGGCGGAGGACGCGGCCCGGCAGGCCCGCATCGATCTGCTCGCCGCTACCGGGCGCTTCCCCTGAGCTGCTACGAACGTCGCACGGCGTACAGGATGACGATCCGCTCCGCCTGCTCGTCCAATCGATAACCGAATTCCCAGCCGTCGATTTCCAGGCGGAGCCCGCTCTTGCGCATCGACTCCCAGAAGGGGCTGGCGGAATGGATCTCTGGGAGGCTCCGGCTGATCTCCTGCAGCTGTCCGGAGAGCTGGTCCTGGGTGCCGGCGGGGACCCGATCGGTTCCGCAATCGTATTCGATAGTCCAACGCGTTTCGTTCAAATTCGTTACCAGGACCCTGGTCGCCCGGATCCGCCTCCTCACCATCCAGATGGGCATTCGTTTACCCACCGGCAAGAGCCGGGAGGCACGGCGGGCGTGTCTTCCGTCAACCTTGCGCCGGCGGCGCGCAAGAACCATCCATGTGCCGGATGGGCTTCGCGATCGACTGGCACGGCCTCGTCCCGGCCGTACCCGCCGGCGTGCGGGTGGTAGCCGAAGTACGCCTGGCGAAACTGTGGCAGGCCCTTGCCCGGTCCGCCGCCGGCGGCAGCTCGTCCAGCGCCTTTCGCATGACGGTCGAGAGATGGTCCATCCTGTACACCATCGACTTTCCGGCGCGGCAGATCCGGATCCGCGACGCGTACACGGGCAGGCGGGACTGAACCGTTCAGGGTAGAACGCCGGCGTGGGCGCCCCGGCACCGGCCCCGGCGCGCGGGGCGCTGCGCGAGATCGCGCTGCTCTTCCTGCGGCTGGGCGCGACCGCGTTCGGCGGCCCGGCGGCGCACATCGCGATCCTCGAGGACGAGGTGGTGCGGCGGCGCGGGTGGGTGACCCGCGAGCGCTTCCTCGATCTGCTGGGCGCGACCAACCTCATCCCCGGGCCGAACTCGACCGAGATGGCGATCCACCTCGGCTACCTGCGCGGTGGCCCGGCGGGGCTCGTGCTCGCCGGCGTCTGCTTCATCGTGCCCGCCTCCGTGCTGTCCGCCGCGCTGGCGTGGGCGTACGTCCGCTTCGGCGCGCTGCCGCGGGTCGAGGGCGTGCTCTACGGCATCAAGCCGGCGATCATCGTCGTCGTCGTGCAGGCGGTCGTCGTGCTCTCGCGCGCCGCCCTGCGCACCCGTTGGCTGACGGGCATCGCCACGGCGAGCGCTGCCGCCGTCCTGCTCGGAGTGAACGAGCTCTTCGTACTCGCCCTCGCGGGGGCGGCCGCCTGCGCCTCGCGGGTGGGCCGCCGCGGACGCGCGGTGCTCATTGCCCTCCCCGCCGCGGCCGCGGCCGGATCCGCCGCCGCGCCGATCGGTCTGTGGCCGCTGTTCCTCGCCTTCGCCAAGATCGGCTCGGTGCTGTTCGGAAGCGGATACGTCTTGCTCGCCTTCCTGCGCGCCGACCTGGTGGGGCAGTTCCACTGGCTGTCGGAGGCGCAGCTCCTTGACGCAGTCGCCGTCGGCCAGTTCACGCCGGGACCCGTCTCGAGCACCGCCACGTTCATCGGGTACCTCCTGCGCGGCCCGGCTGGCGCGGCCGCCGCGACCCTGGGGATGTTCGCGCCGGCGTTCGTCTTCGTCGCGCTGAGCGGCCCGCTCGTGCCACGCATCCGCCGCTCGCCGGCCGCCGGCGCGTTCCTCGACGGCGTGAACGCGGCCTCGCTGGCCCTGATGGCGGTGGTGGCGGCACAGCTCGGGCGCGCGGCGGTCGTCGACCGGGTGACGGTGGCGATCGCCGCCGTGAGCGCCGTGGCGGTCCTGTGGCTGCGGCTCAACTCCGCCTGGCTCGTTCTCGCCGGTGGATTGGTCGGGGCGCTCCTCCGCTGACCGTCAGCGGCGGGATTCGAGCAAGGCGAGCACGGCGGCGCGCCGCGGGAGCGACGCCTGGGCCCCGAGCACGGTGGTGGCCAGGGCGGCGGCGGCGCTCGCGAAGGGCCCCGCCTCCGCGAGCGAGCGTCCCTCGGCGAGGGCTACCGCGAGAGCGCTGGCGAAGGCGTCGCCGGCGCCGGTCGCGTCGAGCCGCGCCACCTCGAACCTCGGGAGCCAGACTTCGCCGTCCCGCCACGAGAGCAGGTCGCCGCTCTCGCCGGCCTGGACCGCCGCCGCGCCGGCGCCCCGCCGGAGCAGCGCCGCGGCTGCGGCCCTGGCGGACTCCCGGTCCATCACCTCGATGCCGGTGAGCGCGAGCGCCTCGCTGCAGTTCGGCCGGATGACGTCGATCTGCGCGAGCAGGTCGTCGGGGAGCGGCGCCGGTGGCCCGGGATCGAGCACCACCCTCGCGCCGGCCGAGCGGCCGATGCGGGCGGCCTCCACGACCGCCGCCAGCGGGACGCCGAGCTGCAGGAGGACCACGCGCGCCGAGCGGAGGGCGTCGGCGGCGGCGCGCACGTCGTCCGCCGAAAGGCGCGCGTTGGCGCCGGCCGCGGAGAGGATCTGCTTCTCGCCGTTTCCGCCGACCTGGCACAGCGCGACGCCGGTCAACGCCGTCGGGTCGCGGATCAAGTGATCGATCTCGACTCCTTCGGTGATGAGCGCTTCCACCACCGAGTCGCCGCGGAGATCGTTTCCTACCCGCGCGACCAGCGCCACCCGGGCGCCGAGCCGCGCCGCCGCGACCGCCTGGTTCGCTCCCTTGCCGCCCGGCGCTTCCTGGAACAGCTCGCCGTTGACGGACTGCCCGGGCTGCGGCAGGCGCGGGCCCCGCACCAGGTAGTCGACGTTCGCCTTGCCGACGACAACGACGTCGTAGCGTTGCTCCACGGGAACACTCTAGAGCGCATCCCATGACGCCCGCGACCTGAAAAGCATGGCGCCGCCCCATCCGGGGGCGACCGGGTCAGAGGGCGCTGGGATACGTTTCCGGCGGCTCGGGATCGTGCCACCGCGGGGTCGGCTCAAGCGGCTCGACCGCGCGGGTCCGGTCGAGGTGGACGACCGCATCGAATTGATCGGCTACGCGCGCATGGAAGTAGTGGCTGGTGCGCTCGCTCGCCGGCCGGTAGATGACGCCGATCGCGCGCTCGAGGCGCGGCTCTCGCAGCGCGCCCAGCACTTCTCCGGGATCGCGCAGCGGCAAAAAGAAGCGCGGCAGGGCGACGTCGTGGAACAGCGCCTCCACGCTGCCGGGCAGGGCGGGCAAGACGCGCATCCGATCGGCGCCGCCGTCCCACTCGTGCGCCGCCGTGACCGTGCCATCGTAGGTGGTAAAGCCGACCAGGAGCGCCTCGGTCCCGAACCGCTCGCGCAAGAGCTGCCCGACGTTCAGCTCCCCTTCCTCGCCCATCTCGGTCGCGCGCGCGTCGCCCAGGTGCGAGTTGTGCGCCCAGACCACGAGGCGCGCCTCGCCGTGGCGCCGCGAGAGGTGCTCGAGCAGGGTCTCCACCGTCTCGGCCATGTGGCGATCGCGCAGGTTCCAGGACGAAATGCGCGAGCCGAACAGCGAGCGATAGTACTGCTCCGCGTTGCGCGCCAGCCGCGCGTTCTGCTCCGCCGAGAAGGCGTCCTCGCCGTCGCGCGCGGCCCTCCGGCGCAATTCCTCGAGCTGCTCCAGCGCCGCGCGCTCGCACTCCGGCGTGAGGCCCAGGCGGGCGGCGTACCCGTACGCTTGCGGGTCCCCGCCGTGGTGGTCGAAGCAGGCATACCTCTCGCGGGCCTGCTCTGCCGCCGCGGGATCCACCTCCTCCAGGTAGCGGATCACCGCCTGCACCGATCGATACAGGCTGTAGAGATCCATCCCGTACACGCCGGCGCGCCGCGCGTCGCCAGGGAGGGACTCGTTCCAGCGGCGCAGCCAGCCGAGAAAATCGAGGACGGCGGTGTTCCGCCACATCCAGGTGGGGAAGCGCTCGAAGCCGGCAAGGGCGGACCGCGCATCGGCATCGGCGTCGGCGCCGGACAGCGCCCAGCGGCCGGCGCGCTCGGCGTCCGGCCAGTCCGCCTCCCAGACCACGCCGGTGAACCCCTGCTCCGCGATCAGGCGCTGCGTGATGCGGGCGCGCTCGCGATAGACGTCGTGGCTCCCGTGGGTGGGCTCGCCGAGGAGCACCAGGCGCGCGCCGCGAGCCATCCGCAGCAGCGGGTCGTAATCGCGCTTGCCGCCGCCCAGGAGGTGCGCCGAGGCGCGGATCGCGTCGATGAGCTCGCGGTCCATCGCGCGCTTGAATCTATGGACGCGCGGCGGCCGGTGCGCGAAAAGCACGCGAATCGGCGTCCGCTCGCCCGGCCGGCTGCCGGGTCAGCCAAAACAAGTACACGACGGAGCACGCGTTTTTTTGGGAGGGGACACCATGTTCTTGGGAGGGGACACCATGTTCTTATGGTGTCCCCCAATGGCATATGGGGGCCACGATAAAAACATCGTGTCCCCTACACTATTTACGTGCTCTCCGTGCGCTCCGTGGTGCAATCTGTCTGTCGTAGCAGCGGGGCCAGTATGGACGGAGATTACAGGCGCGCGAGGACCTCGTCGGCGAAGGTCTTGGGCGTCGCCTTGGGCCAGACGTGCTTGATGCGCCCGTCCGGACCGATGAGGTACGCGACGCGCACCGCGGTCGATTGGGTCGGCGCGTCCGCGGCACCGTACTTGACGCCCAGCTCGCGCTTGGTGTCCGACAAGAGCGGGTAGGTGAACCCGAACTTCTCGGCGAACTTCTTGTTGTCCTGCACGCTGTCGAAGCTCGCGCCCAGGATGGCGGCGTTCTTCGCTTCGATGTCCTTCGCCCTGTCACGCAGGACGTTGCCCTGGATGGTTCAACCGGGGGTATCGGCCTTCGGGTAGAACCAGAGGACGACGTTCTTCCCCCGGTAGTCCGACAGGCGCACGGTGCGGCCGTCATGCGCGGTGGCGGTGAAGTCGGGGGCGGCGTCGCCGACGTTGAGGAGCGGCATGGCGGCCCACGTAGCAGACTCGCCCGCGAAGGTCCACCTCCTCGACGGCGCGCTCGGAACGGAGCTGGGCCGCCGCGGGGTGGCCACGCGCGGCGCGCTCTTCTCGGCGGCGGCGCTCCTCGACGATCGAGGACGCGCGGCGCTCCGCGAGGTGCACCGCGCGTACCTCGAAGCCTCTGCCGAGGTGATCACGGCGGCCACCTTCCGCACCAGCCGGCGCTCGCTTGCAGCGGCGGGCCTGGGGGCGCGCTTTCCCGAGCTCGCCCAAGTCGCCGTGCGCGAGGCGCGCGAGGCAGCCGTGGGCCGCGCGCGGGTGGCCGGATCGCTCGCGCCGCTGGAAGATTGCTACCGGCCGGACCTCCGCCCGCCCGCAGCGCAGGCCGCCCGCGAGCACCTCGAGCACGCCCGCGCGCTGGCGCAGGCCGGGTGCGATCTGCTCCTGGTCGAAACCGTGGCTGCGACGGACGAGGGTCTCGCCGCCGTGGCGGCCGCCGCCGCGACGGGGCTGCCGGTCTGGGTGGCCGCGATGGCTACGCCGGCTGGCACGCTGCTCGACGGCGGCGACCTCGGCGACTTCTTCCGGCGTTCCGTCGCCGCCGGAGCCAGCGCCGCGCTCATCAACTGCACGCCCCCGGACGGCGTCGATCTCGCCCTCCCCGCGGCGGCGGCGTCAGGCGTGCCGTTCGGCGCCTACGCACACCTCGGCGAGGTGGACGCGGCGGTCCCCTGGGGCAGGGCGCCCGATCTCTCCCCCGAAGAGTACGCCTGGCGCGCGCTCCGCTGGATCGACCGTGGCGCGACCATCGTCGGGGGGTGCTGTGGGACCGGTCCGGAGCACATCCGCGCGCTGGCGCGGGCGCGCGATGGCGCGAGCGGAGGAGGGAGGCCCCGGTGAGCATCGTTGCGATTCTCGGGGGAGTTGCGCTGGCGGTGGGCGGGGCGCAGAAGGTGGGCGCCATGGACGTGGGAAAGCTCCTCGCGGAACGGGCGGAGACGCTCGCGGCCTTCAAGGACCCGCACCGCAGCCCCTATGCGGCGGTCGACCGGCGCGACTTCCAGGGCGTCCCCCTCGTGCTGGGCAGCGCCGCCGAGGCCGATCTGCGCCTGGACGGGACCCAGCCGCGCCACGCTCGCATCGCGGTGGACGGCGCTGGGTTCCGCGTCGAGGCGCTGGACGAAGGCGCGACCGTCGAAGTGCAGGGGAAGCCTGTGCGCGAGGCGAGGGTGGATGCCGGCGGGATGGTCGCCATCGGCCGCTACACCGTCCGGCTGTCCCATCAGAACTTCCCGGCGCTGGTGCTGCTCGACCCGCAGTCGCCCCGGGTGCGCGACGGGCCGCCGCCGCGCTGGTTCCCGCCCGACGAGGACTTCCGGATCGTCGCCCGGCTCGAGCGCGACCCGTCGCCGCGCGACGAGGTGGTGCTCTCGACGCGCGGGAACGCGCGCCGCGCGCGGCGGCTGGGGCGCTTCTCGTTCGAGCTGGCCGGCCGCAAGCAGCAGCTCACCGCTCTGCGGCTGCTCGAGCCGGGCGTCGGCGAGGCGGCGGTATCCATCTTCTTCCGCGACACCACCACCGGCCACGAGACGTATGCGGTGGGGCGCTACCTCGAGCCGGAGCCCGTCGCCGGGAACCCGGACCGGTTCGTGCTCGACTTCAACCGCGCCTACAATCCGACCTGCGCGTTTTCTGCTCATTACAACTGTCCCATCCCGCCGCGCGAGAATGTGCTCCACGTCCCGATCCGGGCAGGCGAAATGGACCCGGGCGGGCACTGACGGTGAAATACGCGGCCGCGATTCGCGGTACCATCGTGGGATGGCGCCTCGCCGCCGCAGCGCGGTCGACCGGACGGGTGGAAAGGGCTCGACCCCTGCCCGTCCGCGCGGCAAGCCCGGCAAATCGAGGTCGAAGCCGGCGCCGCCGCCTGAATCGAGCTCGTCGGCGCAGTCGGATCCGCCCGGTTCCGCGCTCCCCGACTGGTTCGGCAGGATCCTCGCGGTCGCGCAGCGGCGCGCTGCCGCCCGCGTCGAGGCCGCGCGGGCGCGATTCCCCGAGGCGACCCGGAGGGAGCTGGGCGAGCGGCTGGTCCGGACCAGCGCGCTGCACGCGGGCCTCCTCGGCGCGGCGACGGGCACGTTGGCCCTGATCACGTTGCCGTTGGGTCTTCCGGCGGGGATAGCCATGACCCTGCTGCTCGAGGCGGAGCTGCTGTTCGCCTTGATCGCGCTGTACGGTCTGTCCGCCCGCGGTCCATCGGGCCGGCTGCGCCTCTACGCGCTCTGGGCGGGGGCCGGTTGCGCCGACGCGGCGAAGGGCGCCGGCTTGCGGCTTGGCGCGGACGCGGTGGGCCGCGCCATCGCCGGCTCTCTCCCGGCGCGGATCATCGCGCGTCTCAACCCGATCCTGCTGCGCGCGATCCTCCGCCGCCTCGGCCTGGGATGGCTGCCCCGCGCCCTCAAGATGTGGCCCCTGCTCGGCGCTCCCGTCGGTTTCGCCGTAGATCGCGCGGCGCTCCGCGCTCTGGGAACCGCCGCCCTCGATGCTCTAGAGGCTCATTGAGTCCACTGAATATACCGCGCCGCCAGGCGGGCGGGCCCTTCTTTTCCTGCACGCCGTCGCTAGATTTCCCCTGCATCCAGCGGAGGCGGCATGGGCGGGGGCGGGGCGGGCCGGGCGACGGTCTGGTTGTTCTGCGCCGGACTGTGCGCTGCATGCGGCGCCCCGACGGCGTCTTCAAGCGCGGCAGACCCGTCGCCGGCGGGAGCCGGGTCCGGATCTCCCAGCGCGGCGCCGAGCGCCGCACCGTGGGACCCTGCCTCGCTCGATCCGCGCATCACCGTCGCGCTGACCGGCGCGCCTTCCTGCGCCGGAGTGGGCCCGCGCGATCCGGCCCCGGAGCCCGTTCGCATCGTGCGGCCTTCCTCCACGAGCTGCGGGTCGGGTGGAGCGACGAGCGACGGCCGGGGCGACGTGGCCGTCGCCTGCCTCGACGGGCGAGGCGATCGGGGCTGGAACGAGGTGTTCTCGAGCGATGGCTCGCAGCACACCACGCTCTCGGCCTGGACCCTCGCCGCGCCGACCGGGACGGGCTTCGCCGCCGTCTACACGCCCTTCGGCGGCCCGACGGCCCGCCAGGGTTTCGTCTGGTTCGACGCCGGGGAGTGGCTCGCGGCGTCCGAGGCGGACCTCTCCACCGCGGCGAGATTCGTCGACGCGAATCCCCGCGGCGGCATACTCGAGGTGGCCTGGCTCGACCCGTCCGGCGCCGGTGCGACGACGCGCTGGGTGGATCAGGCGGGAAATCCGCTCGGCCCGGAGCGCTCGTGGCCCGACGCAGTAGGGCTGGCGAGCGCCGGGATCGACGACCGCGGCCGCGCGCTCCTCGTCTACGCGGGCGCAGGCCGCTCCGGGACCTCCGCCCGCTGGCTCGATCCGGACGACACCGCTGGACCGGAGCTGCAAGTCCCCGGGGCCCACGGTTGGGATCGGCTCGCCGGCGGCGGTCTGGTCTGGCAACGCCGATCGATGCTGCGCAGCGGCTCCGGCGCCTTGGAGCCCGCGCCGGCCTGGCTTGCGGCACGCACCGAGCCGATGACCGTGGTCAACGGCGGCCGTGCGTACGCCTTCGTGACCGAGAGCACGGCCACCTCCGGTTGCGCGGCAACCGTATCGCTCGCCGCCGCGGACGGGACGAGCTGCGGCACGATCACGCTGGCGCCGCCGGACCGCTCCTGCCGGCAGCGCACGTTCGTCGGTCCCGACGGAACCGTCATCCAGCTGGTTCGCACCGACCCCGCCAATCCCCAGCTGCCGGGCAGCGTGTGGCGATGGTGGCCGGGCTACCTGCGCTGATCCCTCCTTTCAAAGCGCGAAGAAGACCGTCAGCCACTCGGGCAGGCGGGCGATGTCCGTCGCGCGCGTGTTGGCGCAC
The DNA here is from genome assembly GCA_045802765.1 of Myxococcales bacterium. Taxonomy (GTDB): domain Bacteria; phylum Myxococcota; class Myxococcia; order Myxococcales; family 40CM-4-68-19; genus VBKO01. The sequence goes on along the minus strand of JBJMQJ010000524.1, from coordinate 5,967 downwards.
AGCCAGTGCAGCGCGCCCTGGTGGAAGCCGCCGCCGCCGTAGACGATGACTCCGGGGAGCGGGAGCGTCTGCAGATTCAGCACCGCGTATGGCAGCTTCTCGTCGGCGGTGCCGGCGACCCTCTGGTACTTCGCCTCGACCGCGACGCGGTTGCCGTTGCGGGCGTCGCGGAACAGGACGTCCACTTCGCGGTCGCGGCCGTACACCGTCTTTCCGACGGTGAGCTTGCGGCGGAAATCGAGCCCGAGGGTGAGGCCGACCAGCGCGATCAGCCGCTCGAACTCGGCAGGAGCCAGCTCGAATGCGTCGATCTCGCTCGACAGCGCCGCGCACTCGGTGGCGGTGAGCGGCGCGGCGCACTCGCCGGCCACCACCCACCGCCCGATGCCGCCGGGGTCCCAGCCCCGCAGGCGCGCCAGAAGCTCGGGCGGCTCCGCGACCGGCGGCGCGACTCCCTCCAGGTAGAGCTGCGGTCTCACGAAATCCTCCTGCCCGACTGGGCCCAGGCGCGCCAGGCGCGCAAGAGAGGCGGTTCCTCCGGTCCGGGCGGAGCGCGCAGCGATCGGCGCACCGCAGCCTCCCGCTCGCGAGGCCGGATGCGGAGTAGCTCGGCCAGCTCGGGCGTCCTGGCGTCCCCCTCCAGCCACCCCGCGGCTTCGGCCGCCTCGCGCACCTCGTCGGGCGCGGACCCCAGTTCCTCCAGGTCGGGCGGGGCGACCGGCTCGACCCCGTCCGCGACCCTCGTCGTGACCCCGGGCGGTGCGACACCCGCGAGCGACGGATCGAGGTACGCGAGGTCGATGTCGCCCAGCAGGAACCGGCGCCCATGCGCGCGCGCCTCGACGCCGACCACCCCGGTCCCACAGAACGGATCGACGACCAGCTCACCCGGGGCGCTGCTCTGCAGGAGGAGCGTGCGCACCAGCGCGTTCGGCTTCACCGCCGGCCCTGGCACGGTGGACCGCGCGGCGAGCAGCACGTCGGGGATGCCGAGGTCGGCCAGGGGCCGCTTCCCCTTCTCGAAGAACAGGATGCGCTCCGACGCGGCCCTGTAGTGATATCCGGTCCCGCCGCGGATGCGCGTCCCGTCGAGGGTCGTCTTCCCCCAGAGAATCTCCTTCCAGTAGACGAAACCGGCCTCGCAGGGACGCGCCCCGTTCGGCAGCCGGCCGGCGCCGACGCCCTGCTGCTGCTTGATCACGTCGGCCGTGACCTCGTCGCAGAAGAGGTAGAAGTGCCGGTCGCGCCGGAGCACCCGGTACACCGAGGCCACAAGCTCGGGCAGCCGGGCGTTGGGGACCGTGGTGAACCAGTTGGTGGTGAGCCGCGTGGTCGTGCCGCGCGACCGGTGCAGCTGGGGCGACTCGTACGGGGGGTCGGTGACGACCAGGTCGACCGACTCGTCGGGAAGCGTGGCGAGCAGCTCGAAGGCGTCGGAGATGACCACGCGGTCGCTGGGCGGGGGCGGCTCGAGGCGTAGCTGGGCGTTGAAGTCCACCAAACAGACGCTAGCACGGGCCCCCGACAGTCGCCGCCGGATCGGGGGCGCTGTTCTCGACCGCGGCGGGCGCGCCGCTTTCAGTTCTTGACCCGGAATTGCAGCACGGTGGCGAGTCCCGCGGCGCAGATGGCGCCACCCAGGGCGCACACCCCGATCCATCCCCAAGCGCTGTATGCCAGCGCCCCCGCGTACGCGCCGAACGCCCCTCCCGCGAAGTACGCCACCATGTAGATGGTGTTCACCCGGCTGCGCGCTTCCTCGCGCAAGGCGAAGATGCGGGTCTGGTTGGAGATGTGGTTCGCCTGCGCCCCGAAGTCGAGCAGCACCACCCCCGCGGCGATGCCGAGCAGGTTCCCGCCGGCGGCGGCGAGCACGGCGAATCCCACCAGCATCGAGGCGATGGCGATGGCGTTGATGCGCCGGTCGCTGCGCGCGTCCGCCGCCCTGCCGACCAGCGGCGCCGCCAGCGCTCCGGCGACGCCCACGACGCCGAACAGACCCGCGGCGCGGGGCCCGTAATGCGGCGGCAGGTCGCGCAGGAACAGCGCGAGCGTTGCCCAGAACGCCGTCAGGGCCGCGAACGTCAGCGCCCCGAGCAGGGAGTGCAAGCGCAGCTCGGGCTCTTCGCGCACCAGGGCGCGCAGCGTCCCCATGAGCGCGCGGTAGCGCATCGGCGCGGCGGCCGCGCTGGGCGGAAGCTCGAGGCGCAGCGCGACCCCGAGCAGCACCATCGTTCCGGCGGCGAAGAGATAAACGGCGCGCCATCCCAGGGCCTCGCCGATGATCCCCGACAAGGTGCGCGAGAGCAGCACGCCGAAGAGCAGCCCGCTGGTGACGATTCCGACCGCGCGGCCGCGCTCCTCGGGTGGCGCGAGCGACGCGGCATACGGCACCAGGATCTGCGGCACGGAAGTGGTGACACCGATGGCGACGCTCGCCACGCCGAGGACCGCCAGGGAAGGCGCCGCGCCAGCGCCTACCAGCGCGAGCGTCACCAGGCCGGTGAGGATGAGCACCAGCCTGCGCCGCTCGTGCGTGTCGCCGAGCGGCACCACGAGCAGCATCCCCGCCCCGTACCCGACCTGCGTCAGCGTGGGGATGAGGCCGACGGCGTGGTCGGCAACGCCGAAGGTCCGGGCGATCTCCGGCAAGAGCGGCTGGTTGTAGTAGAGGTTGGCGACCGTCGCCCCCGACGCCACCGCCATTCCCCAGACCACCCGCCGGTGCAGTGGCTGGGCCATCTGCGGCGGCTAGGTGTGCCGCAGCACGACGGCCTGGATGACGTTCGCCACGTCCTCGCAGCGGTCGACCGCGCTCTCCAGCTTTTCGTAGATCTCCTTGAGCTTGATCACCTCGAGGACGTCGCCGTTCTGCCGCTCGAAGAGCCGCTTGAGCGCCAGGCGGAGGATGTCGTCGCTCTCGTTCTCCAGCCGGTTGATCTCCACGCTGATGCGCGAGAGCAGCGCCGGGTCCTTCAGGTTGCGCAGCCCGGCCACCGCCTTCTGCACCTCGATGCAGGTGCGGGTCAGCACCTGGGCGAGCAGCTTCGCCTCGTCGGTCGGCTTCTTCACTCCGTAGATGAACAGGCGGCTCGCGGTGGAATCGATGTGGTCGACGATGTCGTCCAGGCGCGAGGCCAGCTCATGGATGTCCTCGCGCTCGAGCGGCGTGATGAAGGTCAGGTTCAGCTTGTCGAACGTCCGGTGGGTGATGGCGTCGCACTCGTGCTCGAGGTCCTTCATCTCGCGCACCCTCACGTCGAGCCTGTCCCACCGCTCCAGCATCTGCTCCAGCGCGCGGGCCGCGTCGAGCACCTTGCCGGCGAGCTGGTCGAACAGGTCGAAGAAGCTCGTGTCCTTGGGAAGCAGCGTGAAGGCCATGCGACTCTCCTTACAGAAGCGCGATGAGCTTGTAGACCACCGCGGCGATGGCGGCCGCCATGGGCAGGGTCAGCACCCAGGCGAGCAGGATGTTGAAGGTGAGGCCCCACTTGACCGCCGAGAGCCGCTTGGTCGCGCCCACGCCCATGATCGAGCTGGTGATGACGTGGGTGGTGGAAACCGGGAATCCGAGATGCGCCGTCCCGAGCAGCACCGCCGATGCGGCGGTCTCGGCGGCGAAGCCGTCGATGGGCTGCAGCTTGACGAGCTTCATCCCCAGCGTGCGGATGATGCGCTTGCCGCCGGAGAAGGTGCCCAGGCCCATGGCGACCGCGGAGGCGAGCTTCACCCAGAGCGGCACGAAGAAGTGGTCGATGCGCCCCGCCGCGAGCAGCGCCAGGGAGATGACGCCCATCGTCTTCTGCGCGTCGTTGGAGCCGTGGCTGAATGCCATCAGCGCGGCGGAGGCGGTCTGCGCGTTGCGGAAGCGGCTGCTGGCCGTCCTGGGACGCGCGCCGCGGAACGTCCAGTAGAGCGCGGTGGCGAGAAACGCTCCCATGACGAGCCCGATGAGCGGGGAGGTGACGGTGGGCACCACCACCTTCTCCAGGATGCCGCGCCATTTCACGTCGTTGGCGCTCGCCGCCGAGAGGACCGCGCCGACGAGGCCGCCGATGAGCGCGTGCGAGGAGCTGGAGGGGATGCCGTAGTACCAGGTGATGAAGTTCCAGGCGACCGCTCCGATCAGCGCGGCGAGCACCACCACCTGGGAGACCGCGCTCGTCTCGACGATGCCCTTGCCGAGCGTGGCGGCGACCTCCGTCGAGATGAGCGCGCCGAGCACGTTCGCCACCGCCGCCATGCCCAGGGCGACTCCGGGCCGGAGCGCGCGGGTGGAGATGGAGGTCGCGATCGCGTTCGCGGAGTCGTGGAAGCCGTTCGTGAAGTCGAACAGGAGCGCGGTAGCGACGACGACGAGGAGCAGGTTGCCGGTCACGCGTCTCTCCGGGGGATCGAGCGCGCGGAAGATGGCACAAAGCCGTCACATCCGCGACGACGAACCGCCCGGAGGCGTCCTCAGATGAGGACGGCGACCGCGGTGCCTGCGAAGGCGAGCAGGGCGCCCGCGCAGACCAGGGTGATGGTCTTGAACACGCTCATGCTGTTTATGACGTGCAACGGGTGAGCCACGATTCAGAAAAAATGCACGCTGCGTGATTCCGCGTAGTTGGATCCGTCCGACTGCCGACAGGACGGCAAGTTGTCGGGTGGATCGTCGACTCCAAGGCTGTCGATCTGACAGCCATGTCGCGTTTCTCACCCCTTGACGCAGAGCACCTGCCGGAGCTCGGCCACGACCTCCACCAGGTCGCGCTGCTGCTCCATCACCTGACCGATGTCCTTGTAGGCAGACGGGATCTCGTCCAGGACGCCCCCGTCCTTCCGGCACTCGACCCCCTGGGTCTGCTCGCGGAGATCCTTGACGGTGAACCGGCGCTTGGCCTCGCCGCGGCTCATCCGGCGCCCGGCGCCATGCGAGGCGCTCTCGAAGCTGTCCGGGTTCCCCAGCCCCCGGACGACGAACGAGCGGGTTCCCATCGACCCCGGGATGATCCCAAGCTCGCCTTTGCCGGCCCGGATGGCGCCCTTGCGCGTGACGAGCACTTCCTCGCCGAAGTGGACCTCCTCGGCCACGTAGTTGTGGTGGCAGTGCACCGCATCGGCGAATCGGACGTCCGGGCGGAAGCGGTGCAGGACGTCTTGATAGAGTCGCAGCATCGCTTCCCGGTTGGCCCGGGCGTACCGTTGGGCCCAGAACAGGTCGCGCCGGTACTCCTGCATCTCCCGGGTCGCGGAAAGGAAGACCGCCAGGTCGCGGTCGGGGAGGGCCTGGTTGTGGGCGAGCTTGCGCGCCCGCCCGATGTGGATCTCCGCCAGGGATTTCCCGATGTTCCGCGACCCGGAATGGAGCATCAGCCAGACCCGGTCGTCGGTGTCCAGGCACAGCTCCAGGAAGTGGTTCCCGCCGCCCAGCGTGCCCACCTGGTGCCGGGCCTTCGATTCCAGGTCGCGGACAGCCGGCGTCAGGTCCTGGAAGTCGCGCCACAGCTCCGCGTCGCTCTGCACCGGGCGCTTGTGCTGCTCGAACCCGACCGGGATGGCGCGCTCGATCTCGCTGCGGAGTCCGCCCAGCGAGTCGGGCAGGTCCTTCGCGGTCAGGCTGGTGCGCACCGCGGCCATGCCACATCCGATGTCCACCCCGACGGCGGCGGGCGAGACGGCGCCCTTCATCGCGATGACCGACCCGACGGTGGCGCCCTTCCCGTAGTGGACGTCGGCCATGGCCGCGACGTGGTGGAACACCCAGGGCAGCTTGGCGATGTTGCGCAGCTGGTCCAGGGCGACCGACTCGATCTTCGCCGGATCGGCCCAGGCCAAGACGTCGACCTTGTCCCCATGGATGCGTTGCATGCGGTCTATCCCAGGGCTGTGCGGATGCGTTCGGCGTAGTCTTCCCGGTCGCCGTCCGACTCGTATTTCGTCCGCGGCCAGAAGAACCCGCGTAGCCCGTCGCCCTTCCGCCTG
>JBJMQJ010000523.1:0-2753 GCA_045802765.1 Myxococcales bacterium | reverse complement strand
GTTTCGCACCGGGAAGGGCACCGCCTGGATCGCGACCTGCGCGGGGACCCCCAAGGCGCGCAGGCGCTGCGCCACCAGGTCGCGGACCTTGCCGCGGAACGCCGGCGGCAGCTTCGCGTCGAGCAGCACGGCGACGGTCGCTCCTTTGAGGACGGGGGCCTTCAGGTCACCCGGAGCATCGAATCCCGGGTCCGCCGTTCCCACCGCTTCCTCGTCGACCCGCGCCTGCATGGAGAGCAGCACGCACTGCTCGGGGCAGAGCGCGCGGAACAGATCGGTCAACTCGGCCCGCGCCTTGTCTTCGGCGTCGCGCTGCAGACGCGAAGCGGGCGTGAGCGCCACCGCCGCTGCCAGAAGGATGAGCATGGCTACTCCACACGGACGACGACGCGCCGGTTGGCGAGGCGCCGTTCCTCGATCGTTCCCTGCGCGTCGCGCGGCCTCGTGTCGGCGAACGCGCGCGCGGACAGGCGTTCGCGGGGGATGCCGCTCGCCTCCAGCGCCGCGAGCACGTTGATGGCGCGCTGCGAGGACAGCTCCCAGTTGGAATGGAAGTGCGCGGTGCGGATGGGCACCTCGTCGGTGTGTCCCTCGACCAGGACCGGACGCCCCGGCAGCGAGCGCAGGAGCCGCGCCACCTCGCCGATCGCGCCGCGGCCCTCGGGGCGCACCTCGGCGGAGCCGGAGTCGAAGAGCAGCGCGTCCTTGAACTCGATGCCGAGTCCTTCCGCGTCGTCGCGGGCGACGACGCGGTCGCGCAGCCCGGGGCTCTTCGCCACCAGATCCTCCACGCGCTCGCGCAGCTGTTGCAGCGGGGCGGACTTGCTGCCGGAGATGGCCGCGGCGATGCGCTCGAACGCGGCCTGCCGGAGCGGGACCGCGGCGATGATCATGATGAAGAACCCGACCAGCAGGCTGAGCAGGTCGGCGTAGCTGATGAGCCAGAGCTCGTCCTGCTGCGGCTCGGCCGGCGCGGTGAGATCGTCCATGGCTAGCCCGGGGCCCCGCCGGTCTCGATGCGCAGCTCCGCCTGCCCGGCGGGCGCCTCGAAGAGGTTGCGCACGTCGGCGACGGGCTTCCCCTCCGCGAGCAACGCCAGCGCGCGGGTCAAGAGCCGCGCGTCTTCCGCGCAGGTCAACGAGTGCGCGTGCAGCATGCGCGCGAGCGGCTGGTAGAGGCCGTTCGCCAGCACCAGGCCGTACAAGGTGCAGAGCAGCGCCAGCGCCATCGAGGGGCCCAGCTGCGTGAAGTTGGAGAGGTCGCGGAGCAACCCGATCAGCCCGAGCGTGGTTCCCACCAGGCCCATCGCGGGCGCGACGCGGGCGAGCGAGGTGAGCACGTCCTCGCTGCGCTTGAGCGACGACGACAGGCAGTATGCCGCCGCCCCCGCGGTGCGCTCGATCTCGCTCGCGACGTACTGCCGGACCACGAGCGGGGCGAGCTGGCGGAAGAGAGGGTGCTCCGAGGATTCGGCGACCGCGAGCGCCTCGGCTGGGCGGCCGCGGCGGTGATCCGCGGCGAATCGCGTCAGATCGTCGTAGAGCGCGGCCCGCGCGCGCGACGGGGCCCGGCGGACCGCGCGGAGCACGGCGCGCGCCGTCTCCCACAGCTCCTCGGGGCGGTAGGAGGTCAGCGCCACGAACGGCGGCGCCAGCAGGAGCAGCAGCAGCGCCGGCCGGTGCAGGAACCCCGTGAAGGTGTGCGATCCCTCGCTGGTGATCGTCGCCAGAAGGACGGCGGCGAGCCCCAACAGGCCGATGACGACGTGCATGGCTATTCCTCCTTCAGCGTCCGCAGCGCCTCGGCCACGGCGGGATCCTCGGGATCGAGCGCGAGCGCCTTCTGCCACGACTCGCGCGCGAGCTGCGCCTTGCCCAGCTTGAGGTAGACGGAACCCTTCATCGCCTGCAGCCGCGCGTCCTTGGGGTGCGACGCTTCGAGATCGACGAGCTCCACGAGCGCCAGCTCGTAGCGGCGCGAGGCGTACATCTCGCGCACCTTGGCGAGAGTCCCGAGATAGCTCTTGCCCGCGACCTTTGCCGTGGCGTCGGCTTTCGCGACGGCGGTGGGCGCGCCCTTGGAGACGGGATCCGTCTTCGCGGCGGCCTGCCGGTCCGCCGCGCTGGCGAGCAGCTCCGCGTCGGCGGCCGTCGGCGAGTCGAGCGGGCCGTCCAAGGGAATCCGCATCTCGTAGCCGCCGGCCGACTCGGGCAGCTCCAGCTCCCAGAGGCGGTTGTGCTCGGCGAGCCGCAGCACGTACCGGCCGTCTTGCGCGCGGGTGGCGGCGGCCGGTTGCAGGGCGCCCTGCAACGCCGGCGCGGGCGGCTTGTTCTCGGGGCGCGGCAGCGGCTGCACCTCGCGCCGCATCCCTTCCGGCACCACCAGCCGCTTCGGCTCCTGCCCGGTGGCGCAGGCGCAGAGGAGGAACAGCACCCAGCTCCTGGTCATGGCCATGTGAACCCCAGCCCCAGTTCGGGGGCGAGCTCGCCGTACCTCGGTCCGTCCCTGCGGACCTGGAACGGCGCCACGTAGTTGACCGTCGCGAAGATCGTGACCCGGATGGCGGGCTTGAACCGCAGGCCCGCCCCTCCGTAGAAGCTGGTCGCGCCGGCGGTGAGCACCGCGCCCGCGTGCGCCACGAGCCGCACTTCGGAGGCGAAGAGCTGGGCCGACCCGAGGCGCAGCCGCAACACGCCGCCGACCAGGCCCGCCGAGAACAGCGAGGTGTTCACGTATCCGCCGGCCTCGATGCC
>JBJMQJ010000522.1:0-5407 GCA_045802765.1 Myxococcales bacterium | reverse complement strand
GGCACGGACGGCCTGCGCCTGGGCGGTGAGGGCGCCGGAGCAGCTTCCCGCGCTCCGCGCCGTTCTCTCGGGCTACCAGGCCTTGCGGCGCCTCGATCCGGAGGAACGCGACGCGCTCTATCCCGCGCTCCTGTGCGCGGCGGCGCGGGAGGGCGCGTGCTCCCTGCTGGCGGGGCTGCCCGACGCGCTCGCGGCCCTGTCCGCCGTCGAGCGCCTCGGCGAGAACGAAGTCCGCGCCGCGGCAGGGTGACCACGAACTGAAGAAATAATGATTTTGTTGGCTACATCCCCGAGCTGATCTTCCAGTCGCCGTCCACCTTGACGAACTTCATGCGCTGGTCGTCGGATTCGGTGAACCACTTCTCGCCGTTGGGGAGCGCCACCGCGTAGCGCATCACCCCGAAGAAATCGACTTGCGCGCGATCGCCTTCGATCTTGAGGTTGCGGATGTCGATGTCGAGCTTCAGCGAACGGACGCCGCCGAAATCGCGCGGCAACGACTTGCGCAGGCCCTCGAGGTCGTGCGCGTCGCCCGGCCGGGCCGGGTCTCCCTTGTCGAAATACCCGGGCGCGGCCAGCGAGAGCAGCGCGTTCGCGTCCCGCGACTCCATCGCCTGTTTGTAGCTCGCCAGGACTTGCAGCACGGCCCGGTTCTGCGGGTCGTCGCGGACGTTGGTGCCTGGAATCGTGTTGTGGGAGCACGCCGCGACGAGAGCGAGCCCGAACAGGGGGGCGATGCGCATGGGTCTGCATCTAGTGGGAAAGCCCGCGCCGGTCAAACGAGTTCATGGTACGCGATGGAAGGTGGCGGACTGGATCGACGTAGGCGCGGCGGACCTCAGGGAAGGCGAGCTGCGCGGGTTGGAGATCGGCGAAAGGCTGGTCCTGCTCGCCTGCCAGGCCGGGCGCGTGACGGCCATGGACGATTCCTGCAACCACGCCGGCTGCCTGCTCTCCGGCGGCTGGATCGACGCGCGCAAGCGCGCGGTGGTGTGCCCGTGCCACGAGTATTGCTTCGAGCTGGGCACGGGGCGCAACGTGACGATGCCGCGCCTGTGCGGGGACCAGCGCGCCTTTCCCGTGCGGGTCGAGGGCGGGCGCGTGCTGCTGAAGCTGGAGGAGTGAGATGGCGCACCGGGACGAGGGCGGGCATGGCCACGGCGACCACGGCCGGGTGCCCGGCGAGCACAAGGCGCGCGCTCCGCGCAGCGCCCGCGTGTACGTGGTGACGTGCTCGGACTCGCGCACCGAGGCGACCGACGAGGGCGGGCGCATCCTGCGCGAGAGGCTTTCGGCGGCCGGGCACGCGGTGACCGGCTCGGCCATCGTGCCCGACGATCCGCTGCGCATCGCGGCCGAGCTGGACCGCGCGCACGCTTCCGGGGCCCAGTTCGCCCTGGTAACCGGAGGCACGGGACTTTCCAGCCGCGACTCCACCTTCGAGGCCATCTCGCGCGCGGTGGTCCGCCCGCTGCCCGGATTCGGCGAGCTGTTCCGCATGCTCTCCCACGAGGAGATCGGCAGCGCGGCGATGCTGTCCCGCGCCCTGGCGGGGCAGCTCGGCAGCGGGCTCTTCGTCTTCGCCATGCCGGGGAGCCCGGCGGCGGTGCGGCTCGCCTGCGAGAAGCTCATCCTGCCGGAGCTGGGGCACATCCTCGAGGAGCTGTCGCGGTGAAGCAGGCGGCTTCCAGGGGGTGGAACCGGGCCGGCGTCGTCGGACCTGCGCTCGAGGACCTCCTGCGGCGCACGGATGCCGCTGCGCGGGTGCAAGGCGATCCGGTCGAGCTGGTGCACGCCTATTCCGATCCGCTCGACGTGGAAGTCGCGGGGCTCCTCTGCGCGGCGCTCGCCTATGGACGCGTCGACCTGTTCAAGCCGCGCCTCGCCGCGCTCCTGCGCGCCCTGGGTCCTTCGCCCGGCGCCACCGCGCGCGACGCCGCTCCGCGCGAGCTGCTGCGGCGCTGCGGAGACTTCGCATACCGGATGACCGGCCCGCGCGACGTCGCCTGCTTGCTCCACGGCGCGGGGCGTATCGCCCGCGCGCACGGGTCATTGGGTGCCTTCTTCGCGGCGCGCTGGCGCGCGGGGGGATCGCTGCGCATCGCGCTGGGCGATCTGGTCGACGAGCTGTGCGCCGCGGACTTCACTGCGCTGCTCGGTCAGCGGGAGCCGACGCGGCGTCTCAAGCATCTGCTGCCGCACCCGGCGCGGGGCAGCGCGTGCAAGCGCCTCAACCTGTTCCTCCGCTGGATGGTGCGCGGCCCGGACGGCGTGGACTTCGGTCTATGGAACGTGCCCCGCAGCGCGCTCGTCGTGCCGCTCGACACCCACGTGCACCGCATCGGCCGCTTCATCGGGCTGACCCGCCGCAAGGACCTCTCCTGGCGCACGGCGGAAGAAGTGACGCGGCGCCTCCGCGCACTCGACGCGGACGATCCGGTCCGCTTCGACTTCGCGCTCAGCCACCTCGGCATCAGCGGCCAGTGCGCCTCGCGCAAGGACGCCCGGCGCTGCGCGGACTGCTCGCTCAAGCCGATCTGCCGGTTCTGGGCGCCGCGATCTCCTCAGTCGACTTCGTGACCGGTCTGCTTCTCGGCGCCTTCCAGGTCGGGTTCGCGGCGCAGGCCGCCTCGTTGCTGGTTCATCTCGCCTGGAGCGTTGCGGCGCTCGGGGGTGACGCGGCCCTGGCCCCGCCGGTCGGATCCGCTGCGCTCGGTCTGCAGCTGGTCGAGATCCTTGCTCTCGAGGTCGCCCTCCTGGCCCAGCGCGCCGCCCCGGTTGAGCCCCTTCTCGTTGTCGGGCATGGTCGATTCCTCCTCGCGCAACGTGGGTGGCCCGCTCTGGCGATACAAGCGGCGGGCGACCGGGCGTGCGCCGCGTCGGCGTGTGCGCAGGCGAGGCGCGTAGTGCTTGTGCCCGAGCGGACGATCGCCTAAACCCTGCGCGTGTCCACCGGACATTTCCGCAAGACGCTGGTGCGCTTGCTGGTGAACGGCGAGGAGCACACGCTGGCCGTCCCGGTGCAGCGCACCTTGCTCGAGGCGCTGCGGTACGAGCTGGGGCTCACCGGCAGCAAGCAAGGGTGCGACAAAGGCGACTGCGGCGCCTGCACCGTCCTCGCGCGACCGCGCGACGGGACCGGACGGGGGGAAGCCATCCTCTCCTGCATCACCCTGGCGCAGGACGCGCAGGACCTGGCGATCACGACCATCGAAGGGCTCGCCGGCGCCCACGGCCTCGACCCCGTGCAGCGCGCCTTCGCCGATTGCGGCGCCCTGCAGTGCGGCTTCTGCCAGCCGGGCATGATGCTGTCGGCCCGCGCGCTGCTCGACCATTGCCCGCGGCCGAAGCGGGAGCAGATCCAGGAGGCGCTCTCCGGCAACCTGTGCCGCTGCACCGGCTACACGAAGATCTACGAAGCGGTCGAAGTCGCCGCCGGCCTGCGCGAGCCTGCTTCGCGGCCGCCCGTCGCGAGCGAACGCGCCGCCGCGTCCGATCAGGTGGCGCACGCCCCCAAGGAGATCGCGCCGTGACCCACCCCGTGCACCGGTCCGGCCACGTCGGCGCGCGCTTTCCGAAGGTGGACGGCGCGGGCAAGGCGGACGGCAGCGGCATCTACGCCGACGACATCCGGCTGCCGCGCATGCTGCACGCGAAGATCCTCCGATCGCCGCACGCGAACGCGCGCATTCGCGGCATCGACGTCCGCTCCGCGGAGAAGTACCCCGGAGTCGTCGCCACCCTGGTCGGCGCCGAGATGCCGGTCAAGTACGGCGTCATTCCCTGGACGCACGACGAGCAGGCCTTGGCGACCGACCACGCGCGCTTCGTCGGCGACGAGGTGGCCTGCGTCGCCGCCGTCGACGAGCGAACCGCGGAGGAGGCGCTGCGGCTGATCCGCGTCGACTACGACCCGATGCCGGCGGTGCTGAGCGTCGAGGAGGCGCTGGCGCACCCGGAGATCAAGGTCAACGAGCGCGCCAAGGTCGGGAACGTCACCAAGCACGTCGAGCTGGAGTTCGGGCCCGTCGACGACGCGCTCGCCCGCGCGGCGGCCGTGTGCCACGAGGTGTACGAGTACGCAGGCTCCACCCACGCGCCGATCGAGCCGCACTGCGCGGTCGCGCGCGTCGACGGCGACGGAAACCTCACCGTCTGGTCCTCGACGCAGATCCCGCATTACGTCCAGCGCGAGCTGTCGCGGGTGCTGGGGCTTGCGCAGAGCAAGGTGCGCGTCATCCAGCCTCTCCTGGGCGGCGCCTTCGGCGGCAAGAGCGACCCCTTCTCCCTCGAGTTCTGCGTCGCCAAGCTGGCGCTGAAGACCGGCCGGCCGGTGAAGATCCTCTTCACCCGCGAGGAGGTCTTCTACGCGCACCGCGGCCGGCACCCGATGCGGATGGAGGTGAAGGTGGCCCTCGACGAGGCCGGCCGCATCAGCGCGGTGGACAACCGCATCTTGATCGACGGCGGAGCGTACGCCTCTTTCGGGCTCGTCACCGCCTACTACGCTGGCCAGCTGCTCACCGGACCGTACCGGTTCGGCACCTACCGGTTCGATTCCACCCGCGTCTACACCAACAAGCCTCCTTGCGGCCCCAAGCGCGGGCACGGATCGGTGCAGCCGCGATTCGCCTTCGAGGTGGCGCTCGACGAGGCGGCTACGAGCCTGGGGATCGATCCCATCGAGGTGCGGCGGCGCAACTTCATCGGCGAGAACGTCGAGACGGTCAACGGGCAGCGCATCACCTCCAACGGCTTCCTCAAGTGCCTGGAGCTGGTGGAAGAAGCGTCGGGGTGGAAGGCGCGCCACGGAAAGCTCGGCCCGGGCCGCGGCCTCGGCGTCGCGGGGTCGATGTACATCAGCGGCACGGCCTACCCGGTGTACCCGAACGAGATGCCGCAGAGCGGGGTGCTCCTGAAGCTCGACCGCTCGGGCCGCGTGACCGTCTACAGCGGGGCGAGCGACATCGGGCAGGGCGTCAATACGCTGCTCTGCCAGATCTGCGCGGAGGAGATGGGCTGCGATCCGCGCGAGGTCACGGTGGTGGCGGCCGACACGGACCTCACCCCGGTCGACCTCGGCGCGTACTCGAGCCGCGTCACGTTCATGGTGGGTCTCGCGGCACGGGAGGCGTGCGAGAAGCTCGCCGGCAAGCTGCGCGCCGCGGTAGCGGCAAGACTCGGGTGCGCCCCTGCCGACGTGCGCCTCGAACTGGGCACCGCGGCTGGCCGCCAGGGCACGATGAGCTTCGCGGAGGCATGCCAGCTCGCCGAGGCCGCCGAGGGCGCCACGCTGGCCGCGACCGGCGGCTACCGGACAAAGAAGCTGGGCGGCGACTATCGCGGCGGCACCATCGGGGCCTCGCCCGCGTATTCCTTCACCGCGCACGTCGCGGAGGTCACCGTC
>JBJMQJ010000521.1:0-6842 GCA_045802765.1 Myxococcales bacterium | reverse complement strand
GGTCCGTGGCGTCACCACGCGGCGGCTGGCGCAACGGCTGCGCGCACTCTTCGGAAGGGAGATGACATGAGCAGGCCAAAGATCGTCCTCGCGTACTCCGGCGGCCTCGACACGAGCATCCTGGTGCGCATCCTCGGCGACGAATACGGGTACGACGTCGTCGCCTGCCACGCGGACGTGGGGGAAGCGAAGGACCGCGAGAGGCTGGCCCAGAAGGCGCGGCAGGCGGGCGCGGTGGCCTGCGAGATCGTCGATGCCAAGGACGAGTTCGCGCGCGAATTCTGCTTTCCCGCGCTGCAGGCCAACGCGCTCTACCAGGGCGTATACCCGCTCTCGGCCGCGCTCTCGCGGCCGCTCATCGCCCGCCACCTGGTGGCCGCGGCGCGCAAGCACGGAGCGACCGCCGTGGCGCACGGCGCGACCGGCAAGGGCAACGACCAGGTCCGCTTCGACCTCGCGGTGAAGGGCCTGGCGCCGGAGCTGAAGATCATCGCGCCGCAGCGCGAGCGGAACATCACTCGCGACGCGGCCATCGAGTACGCGCAGAAGCACGGCATCGAGGTCCCCGCCAGCAAGAAAAGCCCGTTCTCCATCGACGAGAACCTCTGGGGCCGGAGCATCGAAGGCGGCGCGCTGGAGGATCCGAATACCGAGCCGCCAGAAGAGGCATTCGCCTGGACGAAGTCCTGGAAGAATTCGCCTGAGAAGCCGACCTACCTCAAGATCGCCTTCGAGAAGGGGCTGCCGGTGAGCGTCGACGGGCAGCGGCTCTCGCCCGCGGAGCTGATCGCGCGCGTCGGCAAGGTGGCCGGTGAGAACGGCGTCGGGCGGATCGACCTGATGGAGGACCGCGTGGTGGGGATCAAGAGCCGCGAGACGTACGAGTGCCCCGCCGCCATCGCGCTCATTGCCGCGCACCAGGACCTGGAGCGCTTCACCACGCTGCGCCAGTCGCTCCAGGTGAAGCAGTTCCTCGAGCAGAAGTTCGCCGAGCTGACCTACGACGGCTTCTGGTTCTCGCCGCTGCGCCACGCCATCGAGGCGTTCAACGACGAGCACGCGAAGACCATCACCGGCGAGGTGACGCTCCGGCTCCACAAGGCTTCGCTCCGGGTGGTCGGGCGGACCTCCCCGAACGGCGTCTACAACCACGCGCTGAGCACCTATGGGGTGCAAGACAAGTTCGACCACAAGGCGGCCGAGGGCTTCATCAACCTGCTCGGCCTCTCCTTGCACGAGTTCAGCCGGCTGCACGGAGGCGAGAAGTGATCCTGGCCAAGACCGAGGCGGCGGGTGAGCGCGGGCTCCTTCCCGAGGTGCTCGCGTTCACCAGCTCGCTGCCGCTCGACCGGCAGCTCCTGCGGGAGGACCTCGCGGGAAGCCTCGCCCATCTCGCCATGCTGGCCCGCTGCGGGATCGTGCCGCGGCAGGCGGCGCTCGCCATCCGCGGCGAGCTGGTGAAGCTGTGGGACCTCGATCCGCGTGAGCTGCCTCCCGAGGAGGACGTGCACATGGCGGTCGAGGCGCGGCTGACGGCCGTGCTCGGCGAGACGGCCGGCATGCTGCACACGGCCCGATCGCGCAACGATCAAGTGGCCCTCGACCTGCGGCTCCACGTCCGCGAGCAGGCCGCGCGCGCGCTCGACGAGGTGGCGCGGCTCTTGGGCTCGCTGGTGGCGCGGGCGCGCGAGGAGAAGGACACCATCCTTCCCTCGTACACGCACCGGCAGCGCGCGCAGCCGGTGAGCCTCGCCTATCTCCTGGCCGGCTACGGCGCGATGTTCGCGCGCGATGCGGACGCGCTGCGCGCGGTGCTCGCCGCCGCCGACGCCCTTCCGCTCGGCGTCGGCGCGATCGCGGGCACCTCGCTCCCCATCGACCGCGAGATCACCCGGAAGCTCCTTCGCTTCGAGCGGCTCACCGAGAACGGGCTGGACACGGTCGGCGACCGCGACTTCGCGCTGGATTTCGCCTACGCGGCGGCGCGCGCCCTCCTGCACGCCTCCCGGGTGGCCACCGACGTCATCGACTTCTGCAGCGCGGAGTTCGGCTTCGCGCGGCTGGAAGGGAGCATCGCCTGCGGCTCGTCGATGATGCCGCAGAAGCGAAACCCGGACGTGTTCGAGCTCATCCGCGGCAAGGCGGGACGGGCGGTGGGCAACCTGGCCGGGCTCTTGGTCACCGTGAAGGGACTCCCTGGCGGCTACAACCGCGACTTGCAGGAGGACCGGCAGCCGCTGCTCGAGACGGGCCCCCTCCTCCAGGCGGTCTTCTCCGTGCTGCGGCTCGGCCTCGAGCACGTCCGCTTCGACCCGGAGCGCACGCTGCGCGCGGTTGAGTCCGACTACACGCAGGCAACGGATCTGGCCGAAGCGCTGGCGCTCAAGGGGGTCCCGTTCCGCACCGCCTACCAGCTCGTCGGCAAGCTGGTGCGCACCTGCCAGGAGCAGGGACTGCCGCTGGCGAAAGCGACTCCGCCGCTCGCCCGCCAGATCGACCCGCGCTTCGACGACGAGGTGATGCGCGCCGCGGACCCGCGCGCGTCGGTTGCCCGCAAGCGCAACGCCGGCGGCACCGGACCTGCCCAGGTGCAGGAGCAGATCGAAGCGCTGGAGCAGAGGGCCGGCCGGGCCGCCGAGGTCGCCCGTGCGGTGCCCAGGCTGCACGACCTGTTCGCCCAGCTCCGCGAGGCGGATCTGTGAAGCGCGATTTCCTGAAGCTGTCCGATTTCACCGCGGCGGAGCACGCCGCCCTGTTCCGCCGCGCGCGCGAGCTGAAGGAGGCCCGCCGCCGCGGCGAAGTGGTGAGCACCCTTACGGGGCGGACGCTGCTGCTCCTCTTCGAGAAGCACTCCACTCGCACGCGCCTCAGCTTCGAGGCCGCGATGGGGCAGCTGGGCGGGAGCGCGATGACCCTCCCGATGCAGGACAGCCAGATCTCGCGCGGGGAGTCGCTGGCCGACACGGGAGCGGTCGCCTCGCGGTACGTCGACGCGATCATGTACCGGACGTTCGGCGACGACCGGCTCCGCGAGCTGGCACGCGCCGCCACCGTCCCGGTCATCAACGGCCTCTCCGACGGCGGGCACCCGGTGCAGCTCCTGGCCGACCTGTTCACGGTGGAGGAGCGGCTCGGATCGCCCGCCGGCAAGGTGGTGGCGTGGGTGGGCGACGGCGCGTCGAACATGGCGCTCTCGTGGATCGAGGCGGCGCCGCTCTTCGGGTTCACGCTGCGCATCAGCGCTCCTGAGGGATTCCGGCCGGCCCGCGGCTCCGGATTCGAAGTGGTCGCCGACGCGCGCGAGGCCGTGCGAGGCGCCGACGTGGTGACCACCGACGTGTGGATCAGCATGGGGCAGGAGAAGGAAGCCGCCGCGCGGCGGAAGGCCTTCGCCGGCTACCACGTGGACGAAGCGCTGCTCTCGCGGGCGAAGCCGTCTGCGATCGTGCTGCATTGCCTGCCGGCGCACCGGGGCGAGGAGATCAGCGCGGGCGTGATCGACGGACCCCAGTCGGCCGTCCTGGACGAAGCGGAGAACCGGATGCACGTCCAGAAGGCGCTGCTGGAGGCGCTCATTCTGGGCCGCTAGGTTCAGTCGCCGCCGGACGCGCAGCCCCCACGCGCCAGCCGGACCAGACGACAGCCGCGGTCATGACCACGAGCACCATCGTGGTGCTGACACGCGAAAGCGTGGCGAAGAGCGTCAGCGTCCCTCCCGGCAGTCCCGTAAAGGCGAGGCCCAGCACGGGCAGCACTGGCGCGCCGCAACCCGCCAACGAGCATGGCCCCGTGGTGAGGCCGAAGACGGTCGTCAGCGCTCCCGCGACCCCGGCCGGGCGCGTCGCGGCGAGGCCCGGGCTGCATGCGTCCGCCTGCCGCCGGTACGACCAGAGCGCGAAGTACGCGCCGAATATCGACGACGTGCAGACGACGCGCGCGAGCGTCGGCACGTCCAGGATGAATCCCCAGTCGATGCCTTCGCTGCCGCCCTCCGCGCTCACCCAGGCGATCGTCAAGTGGGAAAGGAACGACAGCTTGGCGCCCAAGGGCTCGGCCGAGAGAAGGAAATCCGGCAGCCTGCGCAGCCACGGGTTGAAGGTGAAGAAGTCGACCGGCTTGCGGGCGAGCGACAGCACGGCGACCGGCGCGATCAAGTTGAATGCCGCCACTGCCGCCGCCACGGCGAGAGCGAGGCGAGCGCGCGACCGCAACGCGGCGGAAATGCCGCGCCATGACTGCGCGAGCGCGCGAGAGACCGTTCCCATCGAGGCGGCCAGCATAACGCGGGGGCGGCCGTGGTGGCGCACCCGCTTGCAGCCGCAGGCTCCCTCCGTTAGGTTCGCGCCCCATGAAGCGACGCGAATTGCTCGGCGCGGCCGTCATTGCAGCGCTTCCCTGGCGCCGCCTGCGTGCGGAGCAGGCCTGGCGCACCTTCGAAGTGACCACTCGCGCGGAAATTTCCAGACCCGAGGGCGTCTCGCGCGCTTGGCTGCCGGTGCCGCTCGATGCCAACACGGAATGGCAACGGGCTCTTGGGAACAGCTGGAGCGGCAACGCCAAACGGATGGAAGAAATCCGCGTCGGCAAGTACGGCGTGCGGATGCTCTACGCCGAGTGGGCTCCCGGCACCGAGGCGCCCTTCGTCGAGTTGAAGAGCAAGTTCAGCACGCGCGATCGCGCCGTCGACCCGGCGCGAAAGGGCGCGGCGTCGCTCAGCGCCGCCGAAGTGGCGCTCTATACCGCACCGACCGAGTCCATCCCATGCGACGGCCTGGTGCGCGAGACGGCGCTGATGCGCGTCGCGAAGGGCGCCAGCACCGATCTGGACAAGGGACGCGCCATCTATGACTGGATCGTGCAGAACACGCTGCGCGATCCCAAGACCCGAGGCTGCGGCACCGGCAACATCAAGGCGATGCTGGAGAGCGGCAACCTCGGCGGCAAGTGCGCCGATCTCAACGGCCTTTTCGTCGGGTTCGCCCGGTCTCTGGGCATTCCGGCGCGCGACGTGTACGGCATCCGCGTCGCGAGCTCCGCGCTGGGCTACAAGAGCCTGGGTGCGTCGTCGTCCGTGATCAGCAAGGCGCAACACTGCCGCGCCGAATTCTTCGTCGACGGCATCGGATGGATCCCGGTGGATCCGGCCGACGTGCGCAAGGTCATCCTCGAGGAACCGCCAGGACAGCTGACGCTCCAGGATCCCAAGGTCGAGGCGGCGCGCAAGCGCCTCTTCGGGTCCTGGGAGATGAACTGGCTCGCCTTCAACGCCGGCCATGACGTCGAGCTTCCCAATTCGACCGGCCCGAAGCTGCCGTTCCTCATGTACCCGAACGGCGAAACGGGCGGAGAGCGGCTCGATCAGCTCGAGCCCGACAAGTTCAAGTACACGATCACCGCCCGCGAGATCTGATGGCGCTCCTCGCCGCCGCGCTGCTCGCGGCGACGGCGCCGCTGCAATTGGCCGACGCGAACGGCGCGAGCCACCGTCTCTCCGACTACCGGGGAAAGGTGGTCCTGTTGAATTTCTGGGCGACGTGGTGTGAGCCTTGCCGCCTCGAGTTGCCGAGCATCGAGCGGCTGCGCGCAGCGCTTGCGGGAAGACCATTCGTCATCCTGGCGGTGCAGATGGGCGGCAGCGCGCGGACCGCCCACGACGTCGCGGAGGAGCTCGGCCTGCGGTTTCCCTTGCTGCTCGACCGCGATTCGACCACCACGGCTGCCTGGGGCGTGAAGACGTTGCCCACGAGTTTCCTCATCGGGCGAGACGGAAAGGTAGCCTTCACACACTCGGGCGAACTGGACTGGTCGAGCGTCGAGGCGCGCCGCAGGGTCGAAGCGCTCCTGCGCTGATCAGCGCTGCTTCTGGTAGTCCTGCAGCGCCTTGACGCTGAGAGGCCCCTGCTGGAGCGCCTCGATGGCGGCGACGGCGGCGCGGCAGGAGGTGAGCGCGGTGAAGTATGGGATCCCGTGCATCAGCGTCTCGCGGCGGATGCTGTAGCTGTCCGCGATGGCCTGCTTGCCCGAGGTGGTGTTGAACACCAGGGCGATCTCGCTGTCGATGATCTTGTCCACGACGTGCGGACGCCCCTCGGCCACCTTCAGCACCGGCGTGGCCGGCACGCCCCGCTCGCGGAAGTAGCGCGCCGTGCCTTGGGTGGCGACGACCTCGAACCCGCAGGCCACCATCCGCCGGGCGAGGTCGACGCTCCCCTCCTTGTCCTCGTCGCGCACCGAGATGAACACGCGGCCCGAGAGCGGCAGGCCGTTGCCCGCGGCGATCTGCGCCTTGGCGAAGGCGCGGGCGAACGAGTCGTCGAGGCCCATCACCTCCCCGGTCGAGCGCATCTCGGGCCCCAGGATGGTGTCGGCGCGGGAGAAGCGGTGGAACGGGAAGACGGCCTCCTTCACGCTCAGGTATGTCGGCACCACGGTCTTGGTGATTCCCTGCTCCGGCAGCGTCTTGCCCACCGTGCAGAGCGCGGCGACGCGCGCCCAGGGAATGCCCGTGGCCTTGCCGACGAACGGCACCGTGCGCGACGCGCGCGGGTTCGCTTCGAGGATGTAGATGCGCCCCTCGCGCACGGCGAACTGCACGTTCATCAGGCCCACCACCCGCAAGTGGCGCGCCAGCGCGACCGTCTGCCGGGAGATCTCCTCGACGATCTTCGGCGCCAGGCTGAACGGAGGCAGCGCGCAGGCCGAGTCGCCCGAGTGGATGCCCGCCTCCTCGATGTGCTCCATCACGCCACAGACGACGTAGCGCTCGCCGTCGCCGACGCAGTCGACGTCGACCTCGATGGCGTCCTTCAGGAACCGGTCGATGAGGATGGGCCGCTCCTCGG
>JBJMQJ010000520.1:0-7254 GCA_045802765.1 Myxococcales bacterium | reverse complement strand
GCTCTCCTCGGCCAGGCGATCGACCGCGGAATGCAGCACGCCGAGCTGGCGGGAGAGGCGGATTCCGGCGGGCGTCTTGTCGTCGATGGGCGGTGGCGCGCGCGGTGGGCGGCGGTCGCGCGCGGCCGTGCCCAGGTCCTCCAGGGCTGAATCGAGCGCGGGCCGGAGCGCGCGCAAATCGGCGCCGTCCGGAGAATGCAGCGCCATGGCGATCGAGTTGCGCAGCCGCCGCGCGTAGGTGAGCAGCGTCATGTAATCGGAGATTCGCTCCGCAGGCTCGGCGACTTCGCCCAGGTGGCGCTGGAAGGAAGCGTCGGCGTTCGCGGCGGCGAGGCCGAAGGAGCGGCGGGCGGCGGGCTCCGAGCGGGGATCGGCGAGGACCGCGTCGAGGTACTCGCGCAGGCGGTGGAAGAGCGCGGCGAGGCGCTGCGGGAGCTGGTCGCGCTCGCGGCTCGGCCACAGGAGCTGCGCGGCGAAGGCAAGCCCGCCGCCGATCACCGTGCTCTCGACGCGGATCCCCGCCAGGTGCCAGTCGCCGCTCAGCACCTCCGCCATGAGCAGGAAGACGGGCGTCACGAGCAAAGTGAACAGGCCGTAGTTCAGCGGCCGCAGCGCCAGGGCGAGCGCCGAGAGCGGAAACAGCACGATCCCGACGAGCGTCGGGCTGCGCAAGACTGGTACCAGCAGGCCGGCGATGCCGGCGCCGACGACGGTGCCGAGCACGCGCTGCACGGCGCGGCGGACGGTCGACCCCGAGTCGGGCTGCAGGACGATGACCACCGCCACGGTAACCCAAGAGGCCCGCGTTACGCCCATCCATGCGGCGATCGCCGCGCCGACGGAGACCGTCACCGCCATGCGGGCCGCGTGGCGCAGCAGCGCCGAATCGGGCGCCAGCGCGGCGCGCACGGTCGTACGCGGCACTTCGGTCTCCGGCGCGAGGGCGTCGTTCTCCAGGCGAGCGCCGGTGCGCAGCGCGGTGGCGACGCGCATCGCGAGCTGCACGGTGGTAATCAGCCGGGCGCGGGCGTGCTCGACCTCGGGCGGCGCGGCCGGGAACGATGCGGGCAGCGAGATCCCCGGAGGTTCCGTCTTGTCCTCGATGGCATCCGCGATGCCTTGCAGCGCCGCCGCGACCGCGCGCAGCCAGCTCACGTCGACCGTCTGCGCCGCCGCGGCCGCTTCTCCGAGCATGATCAGGTCGCGGAGCAGCACGTCGGCCGTTTCGAAGAGCACGACCAGCTGCTGCCCGCGCGAGCTCTCCGCGTTGCGCGCCCTGCGCACCGCACCGAGCGCGATGCGCGCCCGCTCCAGCTCCGCGCGGACGCGCGGCGGGTTTTGCACCACCGACTCCGACCACGCGCGCTCGCGGTCCTCCGCGGGTTCCGCGATCTGCGCCGCCAGAGCGCCCAGCTCGCGGTAGCAGCTCGCGATCGCGAGGCGGGCGGGTCGGTATGCGTGTACCGGCCAGAGGACGAGGGCGAGCAGCGTGGACACCGCGCAGCCGGCCAGGACGATGGCAATGCGTGGCACCGCCTGCTCGGGCGGCGCCGGAGAGCCGAGCGCGATGCAGAGCAGGATCAGCGCCAAGGTGCCCACGGCGCCCGCCGCCTCTCCGCCCACCCGGGCCAGCGAGGCGGCGATCGCGCCGGCGAAGAGCAGCGCGATCGACAGGGCAGGTCGCGTGGAAGCGAGGGTGCCCAATCCGGTGACCAGGACCGCGGCGCCCGCGAACGCGGCCATGGTGCGCCCGCGTAGCAGGTGCGGTCCTCCGGGGTCCGCGATCGCGCATAGCCAGCCGCCCAGCGCCATCCAGCCGAAGACGGGCTGGCCGCTGGCATCGCCCACCACCAGAGGCACGATGGTGGCCGTCGCGGCGCGCAACCCGAGCGCGAACGCGGGTCGGACCGCGGCGATCTCCAGGCTCTTGCGGACGTGGGCGCCCAGGATCGGGGCGGCAGGCGGCATCGCGCGCGCAGCCTACCAAGAGCGTCCGCACCTGGGACGGACGATCCCGTATCCGGTCGACTTTTTCGCTCCGGCGGTCGTCCCGGCGCGGCACGGGATTCGCACGGAAATCGACGGATGGACTTCCTCCAGGACCTCCGCTTCGCCCTGCGCTCGCTCGTTCAGCGTCCGGGTTTCACTCTGGTGGCGTGCCTCGCGCTCGGACTCGGCATCGGAGCGAACACCGCCATCTTCACGGTCGTGAACGCCGCTCTGTTGCGGCCGCTTCCGTATGCCGACGCCGATCGGGTCGCGGTGGTGGACGCGACGACCCGCCCGTCGCCTACGGGACAGGCGGTGTCGGGTGGAGACTTCGTCGACCTGCGCGCGCAAGCGCGGTCGTTCGCCGGCTTGGCGGCGTTCCGCAACGTCGGATTCAACCTCATCGGCGGCGACGCGGCGGAACACGTCGACGGCGCCATCGTCTCGCGTGACTTCTTCGAGGTCCTCGGGACGCGGCCCCTGCTCGGACGGACGTTCACCGCGGCGCCGGGCGGGCCGCGCGAGGCGATGCTCGGCGAGTCCCTGTGGCGGCGGCGCTACTCGGCGTGGCCCGGCATCGTCGGCCAGACGATCACGATGAACGGAGAGCCGTTCGTAGTCGCCGGCGTGATGACCTCGGCCGTCCGCCATCCGGACGCGGTCCAGCTCTGGGTGACGCCCCGGCACGTCGTTCCGGAGCACCCCCTGCACCCGAGCGCGGACACGTCCGCGAACCACGCGAGCCAGTACCTGGACGTCATCGCGCGGCTCCGCCCGGGAGTAGACCTCGCTCAGGCGCAGGCGGAGCTTTCCACGCTTGGCGCGCGCCTCGAGCAGCTCTACCCGAACGACGACACCGGCCGCGGGTTCAAGCTGACGCTCCTGCGCGAGGACGCCGTCGGAAGCCTCCGCCCGACCCTCGTCGTGCTGGCCGGCGCGGTCGCCTTCATCCTCCTCATCGCCTGCGCCAACGTCGCAAATCTGATGCTCGCGCGCGCCGTGGGCCGGGCGCACGAAGTAGCCATCCGGCTCGCCCTGGGCGCTACCCGCTGGCGCCTGTTGCGGCTTTTCCTCGGCGAGAGCCTGGTGCTGGCCGCGCTCGGCGGCGGGCTCGGCCTGCTGCTGGCGTTGTGGATCGCTCCGGGGCTCGCGGCGCTCCGTCCCGGGGCGCTCGCCCCAGAAACGTTGCGGCTCGACCTGCGCGTCCTCGCCTTCACCGGCGCGCTCGCCCTCGCCACGGCCGTCGTATTCGGGATCCTGCCCGCGCTGCAGGTCGACGCGCCAGCCGAGGCGTTGAAGGAGGCGGGGCGCACGGGGACCGGAGGGCTGCGGCGCGCGCGGCTGCGCTCTGCGCTGATCGTCCTCGAGGTGGCCCTCGCCTTGGTGCTGCTCATCGGAGCGGGGCTCCTCGTGCGCAGCTTCGTCCGCCTGCAGCGGGTCGATCCGGGCTTCCAGCCCGCCGGCGCGATGACGGCCGACGTGTGGCTCCCGCCGGGGAAGTACTCCGAGAACGCGCAGCAAGCGGCCTTCTTCCGCGAAGTGGTGCGGCGGCTCTCGGCGGCGGCGGGCGTCGAAGCTGCCGGCGTGGTCTCCCGGCTACCGCTCAGCCGCGGGAACAGCACGCGGAGCGTCCAGCCGGCGGGGAATCCGGAGAAGAACGTCGATGCCGACTACCGGCTGGCGTCGCCGGCTTACTTCGCCGCGCTCCGCATTCCTCTTCGCGCGGGGCGCGCGTTCGCCGACGCGGATCTGCAGTCCGGCGCGCGGGTCGCGATGGTCAACGAGGCCTTCGCCCGGCAGATGTGGCCGGACGCCAACCCGCTCGGGCAGCGCATCGTGCTCACCCCCGACGGCAAGCCCATCGAAGTGACGGGAGTGATCGGGAACGTCCGCCACCTCGGCCTGGAGCTGCCGCCGCGTCCCGAGGTGTACGTGCCGGAGGGCCTGGAGGCGTGGCCCTTCATGACGTTCGTGGTGCGCGGGCACGGCCAGCTCGCCACTCTGCTTCGGACGGAGGTCGCGGCCGTCGATCGCGACCAGGCCCTCACGCGGGTCGAAACCATGGAGCAACGCATGGCCGACTCGCTCGCGCCGCGCCGATTCGGCGTGCTGCTCATCGGCGCGCTCGCCGCCGTCGCTTTCGTGCTCGCCATCACCGGCATCTACGGAGTGATGGCGTACTCGGTGGCGCAGCGCACGCGCGAGATGGGCATCCGCCTCGCGCTCGGCGCGACGCCCGGCGCGGTGTTGCGCCTCGTGCTGCGCCAAGGGATGCGCCTCGTCGTCGTGGGGGTGGCGCTGGGCCTCGCCGCCGCGCTGCCGCTCGGCCGGGTCCTGCGCACGCTGCTGTACGGCGTGACCGCGACCGATCCCGGCACGTTCGTGGCGCTGGCGGTGGCGCTGGCCGCCACGGCGGCGGCCGCCACGCTGATCGCCGCGCGGCGCGCCACCTCGGTCGATCCCGCTCTGGCGCTCCGAGCCGAATGACCGGCACCGCAGCCATCCATGTGCGCGGCGCCTCCAGCCGCCGGCCCCGATCACTGCAGCAGCTCGAGATGGTCCTCCAGCTGGCGCACGATGCGCGCGAGCTCGCCGCGCACGGCAGCCGCTTCGTCGCGCGACTCCAGCTCGGTCGCTATCGAGAGCACCATCTCCGCGGATAGCCGCGCGGCGCGATCGCCGCCGATGTTCCGCGCCAGCTGATCGGAGAGCATTTCACAGCGGCGCTTCAGATCCGCGTTGGCGGCGGCGACACGCGCCTCGAGCACGTCGTTGAAGACCTCGATCTCGGTACGCTGCCGGGCGATCGCCGCGTCCCGGACCCGCAGCTCCCCTTCGAACTGCCTTAGCTTCTCGAGAAACCGTTCGCGCTCGAACCTGGTCCGGGCGTTTTCCAACGCGAGCCTGACCTTCTGCGCCACGAGCTGCAGGCTGGGAAAGGGTTTCTGCAGGTAATCGGCCGCGCCGAGCCGGAGCGCCTCGACCGTCGATTCGATGGAGGCATAGCCTGTCATCATCAGACAGGCGCAATGGGGTTGCGCCTCGCGGGTCCGGCGCAGCAGCTCGAGTCCGTCCATGCCCGGGAGGTTCTTGTCGACGAGCAGGCAGCCGAAGCGCTCCGCGGCCAGGGCTCGCTCCGCCTCCTCCGCCGTGAGGGCCGTGCGCAAAGGAACGTTCTCGGCGCTCAGCGCGGTCGTGAGGAGCTGCAGGATCACGGACTCGTCGTCCACGACCAGGACCTTGGAGGGGAACTCGCCTGTCTCGATGCCCGCCATGTCCCCTCCGGGTCGCAAAAGATCGTGCAGTGTAGGAAACGCCTCGTCGCCGGTCGAGGGCAAACGTTCAGGGCGCCGCGCGGTAGACGCGCACCGGCGAAGTACCGGTGCCAGCTGCGAGATACAGGAAATCGGCGCCCCCGAAGGTCAGGCCCTTGCCGTCGTAGATGCGGGTGAGCCCTCTGCCGAGCCCGTCGCCGCCGAAACCCGGGCATCCGCTGCCCGTGGCCGCGCAGCCCTCGCGTCCGGTGAAGTCCGCCGCCGCCGCCGCGGCCGCGTTGCCGGTCCGGTACACGACGATCCCGCGGCTCGCATTGTTGAAGCCGACGAAGAGGTGCTGCGGGGTGGCGGCGAGCAACGTCACCGCCGCGTTGGACGCGTCGTTGAACTGGGTGAGCCGGGTGTCTCCCGAGGTGTTCGGGGCCACCAGCGACCAGTCCCCCGGATCGCATTGCGCGGCGTCGCCGCCGCGGGCCGGGTTGCAAGACCACAGCTGGGGACCGGTGGTCGTATTACGGGCTGCGAACAGCCGGCCACCGAAGCTCACCATCGACGGGATCGCGCGATCGGCGGGCTCGAGATCCGACGCCTTGGCGCTCGCGAGCGACGTCTTGTTCGAGTATGCCGCGGCGCTGGGAGTTGCATCCGTCCAGTCGGGGCAGAGGAGGATGAGGATGAGGACCTGGCACTGAGTGGGGGTGGCGGAAGTGGAGCGAGTGAGACCGCTCGCATTGGCAAGATAGAGCGCGTCGTTGGTCGCCGGGCCGAACACCGCCATGCTGTCGAATCGCAGGCCGCCGCCGACCCCCGGCATGTTGCTCGCGCCCATGTCGAGCAGGTTGCCCGAAGGCGTGGAACCCGGAAGCGCAGGCATCGCCGTCAGCGCCTTGAGCGACGATCCGCCTCCGTCCTGGAAGCCGAGGTAGAGCCGGTCGTGGTACGCGGCCGCCGCGGTCAGGCTGGTGGCGCTGGAGGACACGCTGCTGGACAGGTCCACGTACGCGAAGTCGGTGTCGCCACCAGCAGTGGTGGGAAACCCTGGATTGGTCAGGTAGACGAAGCGCGCGAAGTCGGTGCCGGCGTTGACGTGGGCGCCCGCGAGGCCCAGCCATTCGCTGCCTCCGATGACCCCGTTGAAGAAGAGGCCGCGCCCGCTCTCGTTGTCTGGCCCGCACTGGGCGGAGTTGGCCGCGCAGCCCTTGAAGCCGATCGTGTGCGCCGGGATTCCCTGGTACGCGGTGTTCTTCGCGCCGGCATTGTGTTCCAGTTGCCAGGGAACTGCCTGCGCTCCGCTGCCATCCGCGTTCATGCGCACGGCGCCGGTGCCGCCGGCGGAGGGCCCCAGCCAGATCTGGCCGGAGAAGCTCAAGAGGAAAGAGAATGCGGTCCCGTCCTGGAAAGGATCGGCGGCGACCAGCTTCGTCTCGCCGACGAGGACGCTTCCCGATGTCGCGGCAGCGCTCCGGGCCGAGCCGTCGTTGGCGTCGGCGCCGGAAGCTTGCACGGAGAGCTGCAGCGTCCCGGCGCCCGTCGCGGTGAGCGCCCAGGTGAACGTCTGGCTCGAATGGCCGGCGAGCGTCACCGGCGTTCCGGGCGACGGACCCGAGGCCAGCGCCGCGGTCGCCGTGCTGCCGGCCACCAGCGCGGGCGAGCCAGGCGCGAGGGCGCTTACCGCGGCGTCTCCGGAGTTGGTCACCGTCAGCGTAGCGGTGAGGGTGTCGCCCAGCGCCGCGTCCCTCGGGATGGAGAACGTCGCGGAGATCGCGGAGGGCGTCTGCACGATCACCGCACCCGACGATGCCGACGCGGACGTGACGGCGTTGCCGTCGGTCGCGTCGGTCCCGCTCGCGCCGCTCGCGAACGTCACGCTTCCGGGCGCGCTACCGGTGTATCCGAAGACGAAGATCTGGCTGGCGTGACCGGGTACGGTTGCCGAGGCTGGGCTCGCGCCTGCCGAGGGAATCGCCGTTCCGGTGCCTGCCAGCACGGG
>JBJMQJ010000519.1:0-20537 GCA_045802765.1 Myxococcales bacterium | reverse complement strand
CCCTGCGCGTTCGACGGCCTGCGCGAGTCGCTGGTCCGGCTGGGGCGCCTCCTCGGCGGCATCGCCGAACGCAAACGCGCCGCCTGAGCCGGGGCGAGAGACAAAGAGCGATACACCACGGAGCACACGGAGAAAACAGGTTTTTCTCCGTGCCCTCCGTGTGCTCCGTGGTGCAATCGTCTTGGTCAGTCCAGAGGCGCGGCGGTGCCGGTCTCCTTCGGGACGTCCATGCGCGGAGCGCCCTGCTCCTCGAGCTCTTCGGCGGTCTGCTCCATCAGGACGCCGAGATCCTCCAGCTCGTCCTTGGAGTGGAGCTTCTGCACCTTCGGGAAGAGCTCCGTCTCCTCTTCCTCGACGTGGTGCTCGACCTGCTCCTGCAGGACCTTGATCTTGGCGTCGAACTGCGCGTCGTCGGGCTCCATCTCGAGCAGGTCGGCGATGATCCGCTTGACCGAGAGGTGCTCCTCGACGGCCTCCTGGAGCAGCTCCTCGGTGCGGGCGTCCTTGGTGGCCGGATAGAAGTGTTGCTCCTCGATCGCCGCGTGCACGGCGAGCGCGTCGGCCACCTCGTCGAACAGCTTCTCTTTCTCGTCCGGACCGGCCTTCTCGATGGCGGCGAACAACTTCTCCACTTGACGGTGCTGCTGCTTGAGCAAATCGATCGCGTTCACGGCGCCTCCTCGGCGAAAGCTGTGTAGTTGCAATCTGGACAGAGCCGGACGGCGGGGCAACGCGCTGCGCCTCGCTCCGAGCGCTCGGCGGGCGCTCCCTCGGGCGTCCGCTTGTGCCGCCGATGGCCGTCGGTGACTATCTGTCCCCCATGAACAGGCGCCTGTTGTGCCTGCACGGCCACTTCTACCAGCCGCCACGCGAGAACCCCTGGATCGAGGAGGTCGAGGTCCAGGACACCGCAGCCCCGTTCCACGACTGGAACGAGCGCATCGCGGCGGAGTGCTACGGCCCCAACGCGGCGGCGCGCCTGAAGAACGGCGGCGGGTACATCAAGGACATCGTCAACAACTACCGCCACATCTCCTTCAACTTCGGGCCCACGCTGCTGGCCTGGATGGAGCGGCGCGCACCCGAAGTGTACCGGCGCATCCTGGAGGCCGACGCGGAGAGCGTGCGCCGGCGAGGGCACGGCAACGCCATCGCGCAGGCCTACGCGCACGCCATCCTCCCCCTCTCCAACGAGCGCGACCGGCGCACGCAGATCCGCTGGGGCCTGTACGATTTCCGCCGGCGATTCGGCCGCGCGGCGGAAGGCATGTGGTTGCCGGAGACCGCCGCCGACCTCGGCACCTTGCGCGCGCTCGCCGACGAGGGAGTGCAGTTCACCGTGCTCTCGCCCTACCAGGCGCTACGGGTGCGGGCGCCCGGCGGCAAGTGGGAGGACGCCCGCAACGCGCAGTTCGACCCGACGCTCCCGTACAAGGTGGATCTGCGCGACGGGCGGCAAATCGCCGTCTTCTTCTACGACGGACCGATCGCGCGAGGCATCGCCTTCGGGGAAGGGCTGGCCAACGGCGAGGAGCTGGTGCAGCGCCTCGAGCAGGGCTTCAACGACGCTCGCACGCACGACGAGGTGCTCACCGTCGCCGTCGACGGCGAGACCTTCGGACACCACAAGAAGGGCGGCGACGAGGTGCTGGCCGCGGCGCTGCGGCACCTGCAGCACCGCGAGGACGTGGAGCTGGTCAACCTGGCGCAGGCGCTTTCGCTCTCTCCTCCCGAGCACGAGGCCGAGATCGCCGAGGGCTCGTCGTGGAGCTGCATGCACGGGGTGGAGCGCTGGCGCGGCGACTGCGGCTGCCACACCGGAGGTCAGCCCGGCTGGCACCAGAAATGGCGTGGGCCGCTGCGCGCCGCCCTCGACCTCCTGCGCGACCGGCTCGCCGGGCTGTACCAGCGCGAAGCCGCGGCGCTCTTCCGCGATCCGTGGCGCGCGCGCGACGAGCTCATCGAGCTGGTCCTCGATCCCGAGCGCAAGCGCGCCGTCGAGTTCGTCGAGCGGCAGGCCGGACGCGCGCTGGACGAGGCGGAGCGGGTCGCGGCGCTCAAGCTCCTCGAGATGCAACGCCAGGCGATGCTCATGTACACGAGCTGCGGCTGGTTCTTCTCGGAGATCTCCGGCATCGAGGCGGTGCAGATCCTCAAGTACGCGGCGCGCGCGCTGCAGCTCGCCCGCGAGGTGAGCGGGACCGACTTCGAGCCGGAATTCGTCGAAGCGCTGGCCCGGGCGCCTTCCAACCTGCCGGAGCTGGGCGACGGCGCGCGCGTCTTCGAGACGCTGGTGAAGCCTTCGGTGGTGTCGCTGGAAGGCGTGGCGGCGCACTACGCCATCGCGGGCCTGTTCGACGAGTACGGCACGGCCGACGAGCTCTTCTGCTACGACGTCGCGCTGCGCGGGCGGCGGCGCGAACGGGGAGGCAGCGCGACCCTCGCCATGTCGCGGCTCGAGATCCGCAGCCGCCTCACCCACGAGCGCCGCGACCTCTCCGCCTGCGTCCTGCACTTCTCCGGCTCCGACATCCGCAGCGGGCTGCGCCCTTACGATTCGCACGCCCACGCCGAGGCGGAGAAGCGCCTCTTCGGCCGCTTCGCGGCCCTTTCGCTCGCCCAGATGGTGCGCGAGATCGATCGCGAGTTCCCCGGGCGCGACTACACCCTCCGCGACCTGTTCCTCGACGAGCGCCGCAGGCTCGCCGGACAGCTCCTCGACGAGACGATGCGCCGCTACGAGGACGACTACCTGCAGATCTACGAGTCCAACCGGCGCCTGATCGACTTCCTGCGCGAGATCGACTCCCCGGTCCCGCGGCCGCTGCAGGTGGCCACCGACGTTGCGCTCACCCGTCAGGCGCAGCAGTGCGCCCGCGCGCTGGCGGACGGAAAGGTCGATCTCGCCACCACGCAGTCGGAATTGCTCGCCACCGCGCAGCTCGCCCGCCGGCTGGGCGCGCGCATCGATCCCGCCGCCGTACAGGGTCCGTTCCACGAGCTGTTGCAGAAGCTCGTCGCCCGGCTCCTCGCCGGCGCCGCGCGCGAGGCGGCGGCGCAGCTTTCGGGCATCCTGGAGCTGGCGTCGCGCCTGGGAGTGCACCTCGACCTGTGGGAAGCGCAGAACCGCCTCTGGGACGCGGCGGACGAGGTGCGCGTCGAGCCCGAGCACCTGGCGCGCCTGGCGCGCGCGCTGTGGTTCGACGAGCGCACGCTGGCGGCGCGCGCACAGGCTACCCGGCGCCCCCCGGCGCCTCCGCAGGCCGCAGCGGCGCTGTGAACGGCGAGGAGCCGCGGATCCACGATTACGCGCTGGTCGGCGACTCGCGCTCCGCGGCGCTGATCTCGCGCGGCGGGTCGGTCGACTGGCTCTGCTGGCCCCGGTTTGACAGCCCGTCGCTCTTCGGCGCGCTGCTCGACGCGCGCGAAGGCGGCCGCTTCCGCATCGCGCCTTTGGGCGCCTTCCGCGCGGACCGCTGGTACGCCCCCGACACGAACGTCCTGGTGACGCGCTTCTCGACCGCCGGCGGGGAGATCCTGCTGACGGACTTCA
The DNA here is from genome assembly GCA_045802765.1 of Myxococcales bacterium. Lineage (GTDB taxonomy): Bacteria > Myxococcota > Myxococcia > Myxococcales > 40CM-4-68-19 > VBKO01. The sequence continues at coordinate 16,984 of JBJMQJ010000519.1, read as the reverse complement.
TGCCCGCGTGGAGCGAGCCCGAGCGGCGGCGGCGGATGCTTCCGGAGCGCGAGCTGTTGCGCATCGCGGAGTGCACGCGCGGCGAGGCGGAGCTGGAAGTGTGTTTCGATCCGCGGCCGGACTACGGGCGGGAGCGCTGCCCGCTCGCCGACCCTGGCCGCCTCGGATTGCGGATGCGCTGCGGCGCGGGCCTGTTGACGCTGCAGACCCGGGCGAGGCTCGACCCGGGACCGGCCGGAGCGCGCGGGAGGATCCGGCTGCGCGCGGGCGAGCGCGTCGATTTCTCCCTGACGTTCGCGACGCGCCACGCGGCGGTGCTGCCGCCGCCGGAGGCGAGCCGGACGGCGCTCGATTCGACCCTCCGCTTCTGGCAGGAGTGGTCGGCCCGCACGACCTATCGGGGGCCCTATCGCGAGCAGGTCGTGCGCGGCGCCCTCGCGCTCAAGCTCCTCTCCTACGCCCCTTCCGGCGCGATCCTCGCCGCGCCCACCACCTCGCTGCCGGAGCGTCCCGGAGGCGACCTCAACTGGGACTACCGCTTCTGCTGGCTGCGCGACGCTTCTCTCACCGCGCGGGCCCTGTTCGGCCTCGGCCATCGCGAAGAGGCGGAGGCGTTCGTCAGCTGGCTCCTCAATGCGACCAGCCGTTCCTGGCCCGAGCTGAAAGTGCTTTACGACGTCCATGGGCGCCATCCGCCGAGCGAGCGCGAGCTGCCTCACCTGGCGGGCCACCGCGGCGCGCGACCGGTCCGCATCGGCAACGAGGCGGCTGCCCAGACGCAGCTCGATCTCTACGGAGAAGTGATCGGCGCCGCGGCCTATCTCGTCCGCAGCGGCGGCACGCTGGACGCCGCCACCCAACGAGCGCTGGTCGATCTGGGGAAGCTGGTCTGCGAACGGTGGCCTGAGCCCGACCAGGGCATCTGGGAAGTCCGCGGCGAGCGGCGGCACTTCACCCATTCGCGCGTGCTCTGCTGGGCGGCGCTGGACGGTCTGCTCGAGCTGGACGAGAGGAGCCACCTGCGCTGTCCGCTGGAGCTGTTCCGCCGGAACCGCGCCCTCATCCGCGACGAGGTGGAGCGCCTCGGGTACAGCGAGCAGCTCGGCAGCTATACCCGGACCCTGGGCGGCGCCGACGTCGACGCGAGCCTCCTGCTCTTGCCCTGGTACCGCTACACCGAGGCAGCCGCGCCGCGGATGCTCGGCACCTTCGCTCGGATCCGGCGGGAGCTCTATCGAGGCGACGGGCTGTATCAGCGATACCGCGGGCGCTGGACGCGGGGCGAGGGAGCGTTCGGCATCTGCAGCTTCTGGGCCGTCGAATACCTTGCGATCGGCGGCGGCTCGCACGCCGAGGCGAGCAGCGAGATGGCCGCCCTGCTCCGCCAGGCCAACGACGTCGGTCTCTACGCCGAAGAGATCCTGCCCAGCACTGGAGAGGCGCTGGGCAACTTCCCGCAGGCGTACACCCACGTGGGGCTCATCAACGCCGCGCTGACGCTGCTCGAGCGCTCGACCGGGCGCGAGGCGGTACCCGAGCGGCCGCGGTCCGCCGCCGGGGCCGAGGCTCCCGTATGAAGCCCGCCTGGGGAAGCTGGCTGCTCGCGGGCTTCGCCGCCACGCTGCTTCTCACCACGATCGAGGCGGGCAGCCAGCAAGCGCGCCTCACGCGCATGAGCATCCCCTACCTGCTGGGCTCGATGTTCACGGCAGGGCGCGAGAGGGCGATGCTGGTCGGCTTCGCCGTGCACCTCGTGAACGGACAGATCTTCGCGCTCGTCTACGTCGCGCTGTTTCACGCCTGGGGCGCGGCGGGCCCCTGGCGCGGGCTCCTGCTCGGCGTCGTCCACGCCGCCATCGTGCTTCTCGTGCTGGTGCCGCTGCTCCCCTCGCTGCACCCCCGGATGGCGAGCGAGGGACAGGGCCCGACCGTGACTCGGCAGCTCGAGCCTCCCGGGCCGCTGGCGCTGCACTACGGCGCGAGCACGCCGCTCTTCGTCCTCCTCGGCCATGCGGCGTACGGCCTGGTCCTCGGAGCGCTCTACGAGCTACCTGGCGCCTGAACGCCAGAACGCCCGGGTGCTGCGGCCTCGCCGCCGTTCCTAGGTTCCCAAGCGTGCAGATCCCGGGGCTACGCGAGCTGGGTTTCGTGGGCTTCCTGAAGAAGCTCTACAAGCGCTGGTCCGACAACGCCATCACGGATCGCGCGGCGCAGCTGGCGTACTACTTCGTCTTCGCGCTGTTCCCCTTCCTCTCCTTCCTGGTGACGCTCACGGCGTACCTCCCGCTCCAGGGCGCGGTGCAGGAGCTGCTCGCCCGCGCGAGCGAGGTCATGCCGGACCAGGCGATGGCCATCGTCCAGGACCAGCTGCAGAAGCTCGTCACCGTCCAGCGCCCCCGGCTCCTGACGGTGAGCTTGCTGCTTGCGGTGTGGAGCGCTTCGCGCGGCGTCGACGCGGTCCGCACGGCGCTCAACCTCGCCTACGACGTCAAGGAGTCGCGCCCCTTCTGGAAGACGCAGGGGATGGCCGTCGCCATCACCGTCCTCGGAGCGGTCCTGATGCTCGTCTCGGTGACGGTGATCGCGCTGGGCGGAAAGGCCGGCGACTGGCTCGCGAGCCAGCTCGGCGTCCAGCAGGTGTACGCGACGTTGTGGGCGGTGCTGCGGTGGCCCATCACGATGCTCCTCATCATGTTCGTCGCCGCCACGCTCTATTTCTTCCTGCCCGACGTCGAGCAGGAATGGCGTTTCATCACCCCCGGGTCGGTGCTCGGGACGCTGCTGTGGCTGCTGACCACGTGGGGTTTCACCCAATACGTGGAGCACTTCGGCAAGTACGACGTCACGTACGGCTCGATCGGCGGCATCATCGTCCTGCTCACCTGGCTCTATCTGACCGGACTGATCTTCGTCCTGGGCGGGGAGGTCAACGCCATCCTCGAGCACGCCGCGCACGAAGGAAAGGCGCCCGGCGCGCGCGCGGCCGGACAGGCGCCTCCGCCCCCGGACGCGAGGCCCAGCGCCGCCTCGCCCGGCGCTTCCAAGGAACGCACCGCTGCGCGAAGGTCGCACCTGCGGCTGCTCCGCCGCCGCGAGGAACGGCGCGCCATCGACCCCAGGCCGCCCTCCGACGAGGAGGTCGTTCCTCCCGACGAGCTTCCGCCCGAGCCCCCCTGACGCGGCGCCTACCGTCGAGTATCGGACGCGTCGGCTCCTGCGCAGACCCACATCCGCCTGCTTGCCTGCCCGGCAGCCGGTGCGCACTCATTGCTCGCGTTGGACGGAATGCGCAACTCGACCGAGGAGTCTTCCCGATGCCGGCCTGCACCGTGATCCGCGAAGCGCGTGGCGACATTGCCACCTACGTCTTGTCGGGACGGTTCGAGGCGATCTCTGCCTGGGAGCTCGCCGCCCGCTTGACCGAGGAGCGGCTGCCGTGCGCCGTGCTCGACTTCAGCCGCTGCCAGGAGTTCCACGATTACGCCATCGCAGTCTTGTCGCAAGCCGTGCTCGGTGTTCCGGGGCTGCGCGTGCAACTGCGCGGCCTGCGGCAGCACCAGGAGCGCGTGTTCAAGTGCTTCGGCGTGGACGTCGCCGAGCTTTCGCGTCCCGGCGAGGCGCCACCCATGACCGCGCCCCGTGCGCTCGCATCCGAGGTGGTCTAGATGCCCCGGCCGATCTGGAGCGGGTCGATCAGCTTCGGGTTGGTCAACGTGCCGGTGAAGCTCTACTCGGCGACCTCCCCCAAGGAAGTCCGCTTCCACATGCTCCACGACAAGGACGGCGGGCGCATCCAGCAGAAGCGCGTCTGCTCGATCGACGGCGACGAAGTCCCATGGGAGCACATCGTCAAGGGTTTCGAGGTCTCCAAGGGCAGGTACGTGACGGTCGCCAAGGAGGAGCTGGAAGCGTTCAGTCCCAAGGCGACGCGCTCCATCGACATCGAGGACTTCGTCGACCTGAACCGGATCGATCCCATCTACTACGATCACACCTATTACCTGTTGCCCGATCGCGGCGCGGCGCGGCCGTACGCGCTGCTGATGGAAGCGATGCGCAAGACGGGCAAGGTCGGCGTCGGCCAGTTCGTCCTGCGCACCAAGCAGTACCTGGCGGCGGTGCGGCCGATGGGGAAGGCGCTCGCGCTGTCCACGATGTTGTACGCCGACGAGGTGGTCGAGCAGGAGGAGCTCGAAGGACTCCCTGGGAACGAAGCGAAGCCGCGCGAGAAAGAGCTGCACATGGCCGAGCAGCTGGTCGAGTCGCTGGCGGCGGACTTCGATCCCAAGAAGTACAAGGACACCTTCCGCGAGCAGGTCCTCGCGCTCCTCGAGCGCAAGGCGGAAGGCCAGGAGATCGTCGCCGAGCCCGCCGAGGAGGAGCCGCGCGGCAAGGTGGTCAACTTGATGGACGCGCTGGCGAAGAGCCTGGCCGCGGCCCGCAAGGGTGAGACGCCGCAGGCGGGCGAGCGGCGCCACAGGCCCGAGGGCGAGCGCGCCGCCGCGCGGACTGCGCGCACCGGGCGCGCACCGTCGAGGCGCCGCAAGACGGCGAACAAGGGCCGACGGTAGGCGCGCAGCATGGGCTCGCGCGACGCGCGCGAGGTGCGCATCGGTCCGCGGCAGCTCCGGCTGGTGAACTTGGGCAAGGTGCTCTATCCGCGGAGCGGATTCACCAAGGCGCAGGTCATCGATTACTACGTGCGCATCTCGGGCGCGGTCTTGCCGCACCTGCGCGACCGGCCGCTCACGCTCAAGCGATATCCGAACGGCGTGGACCAGCCCTACTTCTACGAGAAGCGCTGTCCGAGCCACCGGCCCGCCTGGGTGCGCACCGCGGAAGCGGACGGGATCCGCTTCTGCCTGGTGAACGATCTGGCCTCCCTGGTCTGGGTGGCGAACCTCGCCGACCTCGAGCTGCACGTTCCGCTCGCGCGCGCCCGCACCTACGATCGGCCCGATTCGGTCGTGTTCGACCTCGATCCCGGCGCCCCCGCGGACCTCGTGCAGTGCTGCGAGGTGGGCCTCCTCTTGCGCGGCCTCTTCGCTTCCCTCGGCCTCTCCTGTTACGCGAAGACGAGCGGATCGAAGGGCCTGCAAGTGTATGTCCCCTTGAACACGCCGGGCGTCACCTACGACCACACCAAGCCGTTCGCCCGCGCCGTCGCCGAGCTGCTCGAGCGGGAACGGCCCGACCGCATCGTCTCCAACATGAAGAAGTCGCTGCGGACGGGAAAGGTGCTGGTCGACTGGAGCCAGAACGACCCGCACAAGACCACCGTGTGCGTCTATTCGCTGCGCGCCAAGGAGCGGCCGACGGTCTCGATGCCGGTCACCTGGGAGGAAGTCGAAGCGTGCGCGAAGGATCGCGACCCGGCATCGCTCGCCTTCGAATCGGACGAGGTCATCCGCCGCGTCGAGGCGCGGGGCGATCTCTTCGCGCCGCTGCTCGAGCGCAAGCAGAAGCTGCCGCGCCTCGCCCCGACGCGGTGAAGAACGAGGGGAGCAGGACTCCCCTCGCGCCTCGAAGCTACGGAACTGCCGCGCCCGTTCCGCGCCGCAGCACCGCGAAGATCAAGCTGATCACGGCGAGGATCAACAGGATGTGGACCCAAGCCCCGATCTGCGCGCCAGACACGAGACCCAACACCCAGAGCACGAGCAGGATGACCGTGATGGTCCAAAGCATGAGCCGCCTCCTTTCCCAGCAAAGGTAGGGGCGCCCCCTACATGCAGGAATGGACGAGCGGTATCCGCCGCGGTCCGATGGACCGGGCAGGCGCCCGCTTGGCCCGGTGCGGGCATCCCACACCACGAGGCCCTTGCGCGGCACCCGAGGGGGCATGGGACCGTAATCTCGCTTGAGGACCGACGACCAGAGCGCCGTCCGCCGCTCGCTGCGCGCCTCCATCGCCGAGGGCGTGGTCGCCGAGCTGGTCTCTGCCTGCGCGAGCGGGGGAGCGATCACCGCCTGGGCGCTGTACCTGGGCCTGACGCCAGTGCTGGTCGGCGTCCTCGGCGCGTTGCCGTTCGCCGCCCAGCTCGTGCAGATCCCCTCCGCCTGGCTCACGCGCGTGCACGGCAGCCGGCGTACGGCGCTGTGGACGATCGGCGCCTCGCGGCAGCTCCCGCTGCTCCTCGCGGTCCTTCCCTGGCTGCCCGTCGACGAGTCCAGCCAGCGCGCCATCCTGCTCGCGGTCGCCGCGGCAAGCTCGCTGCTCGCCGTCGCGGGCAACAACGCCTGGACGTCGTGGATGGGGGAGCTGGTCCCGGACCGGTTCCGGGGTCGCTACTTCGGGCGGCGCACGGCGTTCTGCGCGCTGGGGAGCACGCTCGGCGCGCTGGGCGCGGGACTCGCCCTCGATCACGCCCGCCCCGGCGCGGGCGCGGGCGCCGTCCTCTCGCTGCTCTCGCTCGCCTCGTGCGCGTTCGGCGCCGTCACGATCTTGCTGCTGCGCCGGCAGCACGAGCCGTGCGCCTACCTGGTTCCTCCGGAACCGACGCTTCAGGACGCGCTGCGACCGTGGACCGAGCCGGCCGCGCGCAGCGCGCTGGTCTTCCACGTCGCCTGGGCAGCGGCCTGCGGGCTCTCCGCCGCCTTCTATCCAATCCACATGATCGCAAATCTCAGGATGGGGTTCGCGCGCATGGCGCTCTACAACGGCGCCATCGCGGCGGTGCGCATGCTGACCTCGCCCCTGTGGGGGCGCGCGCTCGACCGCGTCGGTGCACGGCCGGTCCTGGTCGCGTGCTGCTTCGGGCTCAGCATCTCGAACGCCATCTGGCTCTTTCCGCGCGAGGACGTCCTCTGGCCGCTCGCGGTCGACGCGGTGCTTTGCGGCGTGCTGCTGGCGGGCCAGGGGCTCGCCTCCTTCTCGCTGCCGCTCAACGTCTCCTCGCGTGGGGCCCGCCCCTTCCATCTCGCCGCCTTCGCGGCCGCCGCCGGGTTCGCCACCGGGATCGCTTCCGCCGCCGGTGGCGCGCTGGCGCACGCCCTGCCGGCGCACGTCGGGTTCGTGGGGCGCACGCTGGTCGGCTCGCAGCTCCTGTTCCTCATGAGCGGGGTGCTGCGGCTCTGCGCCGCGCTGCTCGCGCTGCGCATCGTGGAGCCTGGCGCGCGCCCGGTGCAGGCGCTGGGCCGGCTGGCGCTGGACGGCGCCCTGCGCAGGCAGCGGCCGGCGCGGCTCGATCCCGGTTGCGCGCTTCCCCTGGCGCAGCGAAGCTCCGCGGCGTGACGTTCGACTGCCAGCGCTGCGGCGCGTGTTGCTGCAATCCTGCCGAGAACCGCGCCGAGGGGTACCGCGACTACGTGCCGGTCGAGCGGGGAGCGCGGCTGCTGCGGCGGCGCCAGCTCCTCGGCCGCTATACCGTGGTGAACGGTCGCGGCGAGCGGCACCTCAAGCTCGTCGGCCGTGAGGAGCGCTGCGCAGCCTTGGAAGGCGCGCTGGGCGGATCGGTTCGCTGCGCCGTCTACCTCGACCGGCCTGCCGCCTGCCGCAAGGTCGATCCAGGAAGCGCCCGGTGCCTGCAGTACCGCGAGGAGCGGGGCATCACTTCCTGAACGTCGCCACGCTGCCGGGCTGCTCCTCGAGCCGCACCTCGGCGACCGGCAGCCCGGCCCGCTCCGCCTGCTCGAAGAGGATCCGCGCCAGGTTCTCGGCGGTCGGCGGGACGTCGAGGGCGCGGAAGGGCTCGCCGACCGAGCGCAAAGCGGGAACCAGCGGATCGTCGCGATGGAGAAGCAGCTGGTGGTCGAGCTGCTCGTCGACGTAGGCGCGCACGCGTCCCTGGATCAAGTCGAAGTCCGCGACCATTCCCTGCGCGTCGAGCGCGTCCGCCCGGAGCGTGACGAACGCGCGCGCGTTGTGGCCGTGCAGACGCCCGCACTTGCCGGGGTAGCCGAGCAGCCGGTGGCCGTAGCAGAAGGCCAGCTCCTGGGTGACCTGGAACATGCGCCGATTGTAACGCGGCTGTAGCATGCCGCGCCGATGCAGCCGCTCGAATCGTGGGGCCGCTATCCTCCGGCGCGCCAGGCGGCGGTGTCCGTGCATTGGCGCAGCGACCCGCTCCCGACGGTGCACGGGACCCTGTTGCCTTTCGGGCAAGGCCGCAGCTACGGGGACTGCTGCCTGAACGACGGCGGCACGGTCCTCGTCACCTCGCGCCTGGACCGGTTCATCGAGTTCGACGCCCGCCGCGCGCTCTTGCGCTGCGAGGCCGGCGTGCGGCTCGCCGACATCCTCGCCTTCGCCGTGCCGCGCGGCTTCTTCCTGCCGGTATTGCCGGGAACGCGGTTCGTCTCGGTGGGCGGCGCCATCGCCAACGACATCCACGGAAAGAACCATGTCCGCGCCGGGACGTTCGGTTGCCACGTGCGCCAGCTCGAAGTCCTGCGCTCGACCGGCGAGCGCACGGTGTGCTCTCCGACCGCGAACGCGGATCTGTTCGCCGCGACCGTCGCGGGGCTGGGGCTCACGGGGCTCGTCACCTGGGCGGAGCTGCAGCTGCGGCCGGTGCAGGGACCCTTCATCGAGACCGAGACGGTGCCCTTCGGCGGGTTGGACGAGTTCTTCGCTGTCGACGCCGAGTCTTCGCAACGCTTCGAGTACACGGTCGCCTGGATCGACCCGCGACGCCGCGGCGTTCGCGGACTGTATTTCCGCGGCGACCATTCCGCACGCGCCGGCAAAGCGGCGCCTCTGCGCGAGGCGGCTGGCTTCCCGCTCGATCTGCCCGATTTCGCGGTGAGCGGGCAGACCGTGGCCGCATTCAACGCGCTGTACTACGCGCGCGGGCGTCTGCAAACCCGCCGCAAGGTGGTCCGCTACGCACCGTTCTTCTTCCCCCTCGATGCCCTCGGGAAGTGGAACCGCGTCTACGGCAGGCAGGGCCTGCTGCAGTTCCAGTGCGTCGTCCCGGACCGCGAAGCCGTGCGCGCCTTGCTCGAGCGCGTCGCCTCCTCCGGCCTCCGCTCCTCGCTCGGCGTGCTGAAGACGTTCGGCGAGGTCGCCTCGCCCGGGATGCTCTCGTTCCCTCGCGCGGGAACGACGCTCGCGCTCGACTTCGCAAACCGGGGCGCGCCGACGTTCGCCCTCCTCGATGCGCTGGAGTCGATCGTGCGCGACGCGGGCGGCGCTCTGTATCCCGCCAAGGACGCGCGCATGTCGCCCGCCACCTTCGCTCGAGCGTACCCGCGCGCCGCCGAGTTCGAGCGGCACGTCGATCCGGCATTCTCCTCCTCCTTCTGGCGCCGGGTCCGCGCGGCATGAGGCGGGTCCTGGTGCTCGGCGCGACCTCGGCGATCGCGCAGCAGGTCGCGCGCCTGTACGCCGTCCGAGGCGCCGCGCTGTTCCTGGTCGCGCGCAACGAGCAGCGGCTGCGAGCGGTCGCGGACGACGTGCGCGTGCGCGGAGCCTCGGTGGAGACGGCCGTCGCCGACCTCGACGATGCCGGGCGGCACGACGCCCTCCTCGATCGCGCCGCGCCGCTCGACGTGGTCTTCCTCGCGCACGGCGTCCTGGGGAATCCGTCGCGCGACGCCGGACGGAGCGCCGGCGCGGCGGAAGCGGTGCTGCGGACCGATCTGCTCGGGCCGGTCTCGCTGCTCACGCGCGCGGCGCAGCGGCTCGAGGCGCAAGGCAGCGGGTGCATCGTCGCGCTCTCTTCCGTGGCGGGCGATCGCGGCCGCGCCTCGAACCTCGTGTACGGCGCCGCGAAAGCGGGATTGACCGCCTTCCTCTCCGGATTGCGCAACCGGCTCTCGCGCGCCGGCGTTCGCGTGGTGACCGTGAAACCAGGCTTCGTGGACACCCCGATGACCGACCACCTGCCCAAGAACCTGCTCTATGCGTCTCCCGCGCGGGTCGCGCGCGACGTCGTCCGCGCGATCGAGACGGGCGCGGACGTCGTCTACACGCCTTGGTGGTGGCGATTCGTCATGCTCGCCGTCCGGCTCATCCCGGAAAAGCTCTTCAAGCGGCTCTCGCTGTGAATGCGCCGCCGTGATACCTCATCGGTCCATGCAGATCGAAGGGCTGGGCGAGGTGCGCGCTTCCGAGCCGGAACGGGTGATGCTGCGCATGCGCGGCGCCGCGGTCACCGTGGCTGGCTGGCGCGTGGCGGTCGAGGCGCCGCGCGGACCGGGCAGCATCGTGCTCGCGGAGCACGCCGCGCAGAAGTTCTACCGCGGCGAAGGAGTGTTTCTCGGCTGGCCACAGGAGCGGTTGGAGGCCGCCTACCTTGCGCTGCTGCCGCCGTCGCAAGGGCCCGGCGACGACCATCTGCAGCTCGGATGAGCGGCCGCGATCCGCCGCGTCAGTACGGCAAGATGTAGGAAAAGCCAGCGTTGATCGTCCACAGCGTGATGCTGTCGGAGAGGATGTGGATCATGAAGGCGCCCTGGACGCCGAGGTTCGGCATCACCTGCGGGATCGGATAGTTCCCCTGCGCGCCCAGCGCGAGCCCGACCTTGGTTCCGACGCCGTTGCTGATCGGAACGATGGAGAGACCGGCGAGGCCGGAGAGCTGTACGGGGCCGACGTGCTCGCCCCGGATTCCTCCGCCGAAAGTGATCGGGAAGCTGCTGAAGTTACCGAATGCGAGCGCGATGTTTCCGAAAGCGAGCGCGGACAAGTCGGGGTTGACTGGGACTGCGTAGCTGGCGCCGCCGTTGAACCCGAACTCGCCGTTGCCCTCGAGGTCGTAGAACCCGATTCCGCCCCATGCCTGGATCGGGTGGTACCTTCCACGCACGGTCGACGCCGACGAGCGGGCCGGTGCCGGATCCGGCCCGGGATCGGCCTTCGCCTCTGCCGCTGCGACGGCCGCGGCCAGCACAAGAGCCCCGAACGCTGCTTTCATGGTGCCTCCGTAGAGCCACGCCGGATGCGCGGCGCAGACTGGGCGCGTCGTATCACGCGCCGATCGGACCGTCGTATTTTCCGCCCCTCCTCAGATCCCGGCGAGGCCGGGCTCGATGCGCTGGTATCCCTGCTCGGCGGCCCAGAGATCGAGCGCGAGCGAGACGAGGTCGTCCACCTCGGGGATGGGCCGCGCGTCGAGCGACAGATCGATCGACTTCAGGTATCGCTTGCAGGTGTCGCACGCCTCGATTCGCACCGCGGGATGCTTCTCGTCCTGGAACGAGGGCAGAAGGTGCGGGTCGGCCTCGCCGCACGCGGCGCAGCGGATGCGCGGAAAGTCCCACTGGCCGGCGCACAACGCGCAGTGGAGCAGCCGGGCCGCGCCGTGCGACTCCGGCAGGATCCGGCGAGCGGACACCCAGGGCAGCCCTCCGCAGAACGGGCAGGTGCCCTCGCGATGCTCGCGCACCGGCTGGCGGCGCTCGGCGGCGAGCAGCTCCACCCACGGCTTGAGCAGCGCGCGCGAGAGGTAGTCACCGCGCGCTTCGGGGTCGCCCGACCAGTAGACGAGGAGCCGCGTGCACGCCGTCTGCGCATCGTCCTGCAGCCGGGCCCGCGCCTCTTCCGCCAGCTGGGGCGGACCGGCGACCGCATGGCGGAAGAGCGGCTCGGCCCTCGCGAGCAGCGGCCCGGCCTGCGCATCGAGGTCGGCGCTGAGCGGCTCGGCCGCGAGAGCGCGGGCCAGCTCGCGCTGCGCGCGATACAGACCGGCGGCGAAACGCAACGGCGCCTCGGCCGCGGCGGCCTGCGGAGCGAGCAGCTCGGCCCGCTCCGCGCGCTTCGCCAGGCCCGAGAGGACGTCAGCGCTTGCGGGCGTCACCCGTCACTTGCCGGTACCACTTGGGATGGTGCAGCCGCGCCCATTCCTTGGTGACCGTGCCCCGAACGATGGCGCCGAAGGTCCCCGGCTCCGCCGCCGTTCCCAGGTAGATGTGTCCGATGATCATCGCGAAGAAGAGGATGAAGGCGATGTCGTGGACCACGTAGCTGAGCTGGCGCAGCCCGTTCCCGAACGACTCGGGGAACCACATCACGATGCCGGAGAGGAGCAGGCCCAGGGTGGCGAGCGCCGCGGCCCAGAAGAGAAGCTTCTGGCCCCCGTTGTACTTGCCCACCTCGGCGTCCTCGCCCTGGTACCGCATGTAGCGGATCAGGCCGGCCGGCGTGAGGAACTCCCGGTCCTTGTCGGTCAGGCTCATCTCCGAGAACCAGTGGACGAACATCACCACCGTCGCCGCCGCGAACACGACGCCTGACCACGGGTGCAGCCAACGGCACACCGACAGCCCGCCGAACAACGTCGCCATCCAGCCGAAGAGCGGCGTCCAGATGGGCAGCCCGCTGAAGAGAGCGACGAAGAAGAACAGCGCGACGGTCCAGTGGATCACGCGCGAGGAGAGCCGGTGGCGGACGATCTCGCCCCCCACCAATATGTCCTCGTCCTCGCGGGCCCGGACGACCGCCGCGTCGCCCACCCCCGTCTTCTTGGTTTGGCCGGGAAGCGCCACCTCGCTCATACCGGACCCTCCCCTCGAGGATTCTCGCCGCCCTCCTTCGGCTTCTTGGGGCCGTAGGTCAGGTAGTGGCCGACCATGGCGAAGAACGCCGCGGCGAAGGCGATCACGCCGACCGGCCGCAGCACGTTCTTCCAGAATCTCACGCCCGTGGGAACGTGCGGGTCCTTGGGAAGCCCGTACCATTCGGGATGGTCGCCGTGCGCCAGGACGGTGATGACGCCGGTGCCGCCCACGCCCGGCGGGTCGTAGAGGGCGGCCTGGGCGAACCCGCTCCGCTTGAGCTGATCGATCCGCGAATCGGCCAACGCCTTCATGTCGTCCTTGGTGCCGAAGTGCAGACAGCCGGTCGGGCAGGCCTTGACGCAGGCGGGCTCGAGGCCGACCTGCACCCGGTCGACGCAGAGCGTGCACTTGGCCATCTTGTCGGTGCGCGCCGAATACCGCGGCACGTCGAACGGGCAGCCCGTCTCGCACATCTTGCAGCCGATGCACGCCTCCGGGTTCACGTCCACGATGCCGTTCTCGTACTGCACGATGGCGCCCGGCGCCGGGCAGGCCTTGAGGCAGCCCGGATCCGCGCAATGCATGCACTGGTCCTTGCGCATCAGCCAGGAGAAGTTCCCGTCGGCTTCGACTTCCCGGAACTTGATCAGGTTCCAGTAGTTCGCGTCGAGCGATGGCATCGTCTGGTACGTGCCCACCTGCGCGGTGGGCACGACCTGCAGATCGTTCCACTCCTGGCACGCCACCTCGCACGCCTTGCAGCCGATGCAGGTGGAAGTGTCGATGTACTTGGAGACGATCGCCATCTTCCGCTGGCCGGTTGCGGAGCCCCACATCCCGGCGGAGGACTGGCGGATCTCGAGGCCGGAAGTATTCATGACACCTTCTCCTCAGCCTTCTCGAGCTTGACGAGGAAGGTCTTGAACTCCGGGGTCCACGTGTTCGGGTCCATGGCGGACGGCGTGAGGAAGTTCGCCAGCGGGCCGACGTGGTTGGGTTCGCCCGAGTAGCCCCAGTGCAACGGGAACCCGATGTGCCAGACGGGTTTTCCGTCGACCATCAGCTTTCTCAGCCGCTTGGTCACCATCGCCAGGCCTTCGATGGACCCCCGCGCCGAGGTCACCCTGGCCCGCGAGCCGTTGGTGATGCCTTTCTCCTTGGCCAGCTCCTCCGGGATCTCGATGAAGAAGCCGGGCTGCAGCTGGTTGAGGATGGCCGTGTGGTGCGTCCAGTAGTGGTAGTGCTCGGTCAGCCGGTAGGTGGTGCACACGATGGGGAACTGATCGCGGGTCCCGTACACATCCTTGTTGGACTTGAATTTCTTCGTGACGGGGCTCGAGGTCACCTTCGGGTGCAGCGGGTTGTCGATCGCCGCCTCCACCGCCTCGTAGTGCTCGGCGAACGGCCCGTCGTTGAGCACCGGCGAGTAGAGCCGCCCCACACCCTCGGGAAGCATGATGAAGGCGCCGAACTGGCCGGGCGGCGAGTCGGGCTTGATGTCCGGCACGTCACCGGTCCACTTCTCGCCGTTCCAGACGATTCCCGGACGGGTCGGATCCCACGCTTTGCCCTCGCCGTCGGCGGAGGCGCGGTTGTACATGATGCGGCGGTTCGCCGGCCACGAGAACGCCCAGTTGTGGAACATGCCCAGCCCGGTCGGGTCGGCGTTGTTCCTGCGCTGGGCGAGGTTGCCCGCCTCGGTGTAGACGCCCGAGTGCAGCCAGTTCCCGCACATGGTCGATCCGTCGTCCTGCAGCTGCCCGAAGCCGTCGAGTTGCTGCCCCGCGGTCTTGATGACCTTGCCGTCCTTGTCCTTCACGTCGGTGATCGCCTTGCCGTTGATCTCCTTGAGCACCTCGGCGAGGTCCGGATTCACCGGGTTCGTGTAGTTCCAGCTGACGTTCAGGACCTGCTCGGGAAGCGCGCCGCCTTCCTTCTTGTACAGGTCGCGAACGGCCAGCAGGAGGCGGGAGAGGATCTCCTGGTCCGTCTTCGCCTGGCCGGGGGGATCGATCGCCTTCCACTTCCACTGCAGCCAGCGCGCCGAGTTGGTGAAGGTGCCGTCCTTCTCGACGAATCCAGAGCACGGGAGCTGGAAGACCTCGGTCTGGATCTGCGAGGCGTCGGGTCCGCCATACTGCTTCGGCGCCTTCCAGAACGTGGCGGTCTCGATCTCGTAGTTCTCGCCCACCACCATCCACTTCAGCTTCGCAAGGGCGTTGATCATCTTCGACGAGTTGGGCCCGATCCCGACCGGGTTCATGCCGAAGGTGATGAAACCCTCGGGTCCGGGCTCGGTGCCTCCCGCGCGCTGCGAATTGCCGCGATACATGTCGTCGAAAATATACATCCAGGAATAGTTGCCGTCGGTCTTGGGCAGCCACTCGTAGCCCCAGTCGTTTTCCTTGGTGGCGCCCTTTCCGTAGGTGGCCCTGAGCAGCGAGACCATGAACTTCGGGTAGTTCGACCAGTAGTTCATGGTCGACCAGGCCTGCTTGTTCAACGTGGTCGGCGTCACCTTCTCGAGATACGTCTTCAAGTCGGTGAGCTCTCCGCGCGGCGTTGCCAGGTAGCCAGGCAGGATCTCGAACGTGCCGGCCATGTCCGTCGCGCCCTGGATGTTCGAATGCCCGCGCAGCGCATTCACGCCGCCTCCCGGCCGGCCCACGTTGCCCAGCAGGAGTTGCAGGGTGGCCGCCGCGCGGATGATCTGGACGCCCACCGAGTGCTGCGTCCACCCGAGCGCGTACATGATCGTTCCCGCCCTCGCCGCGTTCCCGGTCGAGGTGACCAGGTCGGCCACCTTGAGGAACTGGTCCTTGGGCGTGCCGCAGATCCTCTCGACCATCTCGGGCGTGTAGCGGTCGACGTGCTTCTTCAAGAGCTGGAAGACGCAGCGAGGATGCTGCAGCGTCTGATCGACCTCGTACCCCGTCGTCTTCGGATCGGGCTCATAGGCCCACGCCGACTTGTCGTACTCGCCCTTCGCCTCGTCGAAGCCGGAGAACAGCCCTTCGCTGAACTGGTACTTCTCGCTGACGATGAACGGGGCGTTGGTGTGCAGCTTGACGTACTCCTCGTGGAAACGGCCGGTGTTCAGCGCATGTCGCATCAGGCCGTTGAGGAAGGCGATGTCGGTGCCTGGCCGGACGGGAGCGTAGACGTCAGCGACCGCTGCGGTGCGCGTGAAGCGCGGATCGACCACCACGAGCTTCGCGTTGCGCACCTTCTTCGCTTCGATCGCCCACTTGAATCCGCAGGGATGGTTCTCGGCGGGGTTCCCGCCCATCGCGAGGATGACATCGGCATTCTTGATGTCGACCCAACCATTGGTCATCGCCCCGCGGCCGAACGTGGCGGCCAAACTGGCCACCGTGGGACCGTGTCAAACCCTTGCCTGGCTGTCCCGGTAGGGTATCCCCAGCGCGCTGATGAACTTCCACTGGAGGAAGTTGAACTCGTTCGTGTCGGTGCAGCCGCCGATCATCGCCATGCCCGGGGTCCGATTGACGACCTGTCCCTTGGCATTCTTGGCGACGAAGGTGCGGTCGCGCGTCGTCTTGATGTGCCGCGCGATCTGCTGGATGGCGTCGTCCCAGGAGATGTCTTCCCAGTGATCTGATCCTGGCCGTCTCACCTTCGGCTTGAGGAGCCGGTTGGGATTGTTGATGTCGTCCTTCAGCGTCGCGCCCTTCGGGCAGAGCGTGCCGCGGTTGATCGGCGCATCCGGATCGCCCTCGACGTGCACCACCGAAGGCGTCACGTTCTTCGCTTTGTCGCCGAGCGTGTGGATGATCACGCCGCAGGACACCGCGCAGTAAGGACAGATGCTGCGCGTCTCCGTCGTGCGCGCGATCTTGAACTGCCGCATCTCCGCGCGGGCTTTCGAGGTGTCGAAGCCGATGCCGACTGCTGCGCCGCCGAGCGCCGCGCCCTGCAAAAAGGTCCGCCGCTTCATGGGGCCTCCAGGCTGTCTGCGGGGCGAACACTCACGCGGTTCCTACAATCCTGTCAAGCCCCGGGTCGGATAGGATTGTGTGCGATGGGCCGTTTTGGACCGGATACAGCGACGTGCGAAGTATTCACGTATCGTGAAGGCATCCTCGCCGCGGTCGGACACGATCTGAAGCTGCGGGCGGAGCGGTTCGAGATCGACGCCGACGCGACCTCGGTGCGCGCCCGATTCGACCCCTCCTCGCTCCGCGTGTCGGCTGCGATGCGCGGCGGGCGCGAGGATCCCGCCGCTCTTTCCGAGCGCGATCGGCGCGAGATCGAGCGCAGCTGCGCGCGCGAGGTGCTCGAGGCCGAGCGCTTCCCCGAGATCACCTTCACTTCGACGGAGATGCAACACGGCTCCGTGCGAGGCACGCTCTCGCTGCACGGGCGGGAGCTGTCGGGGGAATTCGCCGTGAAGCGCAGCGAGGGACGCGCGGTGGCCGAGGTCGAGCTGGACGTGCGGCGGTTCGGGATCCGGCCGTTCACGGCCATGCTCGGCGCGCTGCGCGTCTCGCCGATGGTCCGCGTGGTGGTCAGCACCCCCTGG
>JBJMQJ010000046.1:0-18541 GCA_045802765.1 Myxococcales bacterium | reverse complement strand
GCTGGTTGCGCAGGTCGCTCGGTGCCCGAGCAGCGCCCCCAAGGCGCTCCACTTCCTGCCGCGCCGCCGTGTACAACCCCTGGAGGGATCCCCAGCTCAATCCGTCGTAGTCGATGCCCGGAACGAAGGGCCGCACCTTCGCCTCGGAATCGCTGAGGACCTCCAGCCAAAGGAAGGCCTCGCAGTTGCACTTGTCGCAGGCCGCTCTGTCGCGGTCGAGGAACCACGGACCAGTCGTCGAGATCTTGTAGCGCAGGCGCCCGCCATCACGCCTTGGACACGCCGACTCGCCGTCCTGGAACTTCGGATCAAACATGGTCATGAACAGAGCGTAGCCCGCCCTTCTGGCCGCGCAACGCGGATGATGCACCTTGACGCCGTTCCCGGCCGGGTATATCGACCCGCGCCCCGAGCACACCAATGGAGGAAGGCGATGGTCTACAACACGGGCAAGGTTACCGAGGTGGTCGCGGCGTGGGAGCACAAACGCGAGCCGGATCGGCAGGGAGCGGAGAACGCCGCCGCAGCCATGCTGGCCGCCGTCGAGGAGGGTGTGAACAAAGCCAGGATCATCACTGCGAAGAAGCAGATGGGCAAGCGCGCACTGGATATTGGTGCGCACGGCTGTCTCGTGACCGTGCTGGATTACCTCGGAAAGGAGATCCGCATCTACAACGAGTCGGGCAAACACGTCGTCGCGCCCGTGACCTACGATGCGGCTCGGAAGGAATGGGTCGGAGAGATCGACAAAACGACCGGCGCGCCGAATCACGCGCCCGAGCGCAAAGACGGCGCCGCAGAGGTGACGCGCGTCGCTCTCGAACTGCTGGGAGCCGCCATCGACGGGCCGTAGCAGGGGGGCGTCCTCTGCGGGCACGCTCGGCTCCGAACCGTCGGGGGTGGAGAGTAGAGGCGGCTTCGAAGCGGGTCTTGGGCATTTGCGTGTGAGAGATCCTTCTCCGATCTCTTTGCGCGAGTATGATGCCAGACTGAGCGGACGGAAGACCTGATTCCTGGATTCGTCGGAGACGCCGCCCGTCCCCGCAGGTCCCTGGCATTCCACGTAGTTAGTTGGTCGGGGAGACAGGATTTGAACCTGCGACCCCCTGGTCCCGAACCAGGTGCTCTACCAGGCTGAGCCACTCCCCGACCGAATGGACGCGCGGAAGTAACGTAAAGCTGGCCGGGGGTCAAGCGATGCGCCCTGCTTGCCGGGCGGAGGGCCGGGCGGGCATCCTGGGAGGCCATGGGCCTGTTGGCGATGTCGCGGCACCTCTCGTTCCATGCCCGCGGCGACGCCGCGTTCGTGTGGCACGGCCTGACTGGCGACGTCGCGGAGATGAGCAAGGACGTGCTCGCGTTGCTGCTCGCGTTCGACCCGGGAGCCGATGAGGCCGAGGTGAAAGAGGCGCCGCCGGCGGGGCTCACGCGCGACCAGGTCGAGGAATTCGTGCCCGTCCTGCGGTCGCGACGTTTCCTGCTGGTCGCCGCGCCCGCCGGCCAGACAGTGGACGAATACTCGCCGCTGCTCGCGGGGTACCCGCGTGTCCCGCGCGCCGCGGTCTTCCACCGCCGCGGCGGCCAAGTCACCGTCTATGGTCGGGGGACGCCGATGGAGCTGGACGCGCGGACCGCCGCCCTGTTCTTGCGCTGCGACGGCGAGCGCACGCTTGGGCAAGTGCTGGGCGATGCGGGGCCGGCCGCGCTGCCGCCCTTGCTGCGCCTCGCTCGCGCCGACGTCGCCGCGCTGAAGGTCCTCGCCAAGGCCGTATCGCACGGCGGCGTCGCGCTGAATCCCGCGGCAGAGTCGACCATGCCTTATCCGGAGCTCGCCGATCCCCGCGCGTGCGCGGCGGGCGAGGTAGGGGCAGGCGACCTCGGCGGGGCACAGCTCGACGGAGAAACGACGCTGGCGCACTTGTTCCGCGACCCCCATCCGGCGCTCAAGGGTCGCACCTTCGCGACGGCGCTGGCGAACGGGCTCGTCCGGCGCGGCGCGCTCCAGCAGGCGAAGGGCAGGGTGGCACGCGTGCTGGTCGCCGGCGGACCGAGCGATCTCGGCGCGGCGCTCCGCGCGGCGCTCCCGAATCCCGCGGCGATCAGCGTGGCTGACGTGGAGCGCGCGAGTGATGCGGGCCTCCTCGGCGCGGCGGAGGAGTCGTTGGACCTCGTCATCTCCAACGAGGCGGCCGGCGCTCTGGGCACGGCACCCGAGGGCGGCCGTGTCGTGAACCACGGCGCGCTGCAGCTCGTGCGCGAGGCGGCCGCCGCGCTCGCGCCTGGCGGAACGCTCTACCTGTCCGAGCTGGGCGATCCCAAGGCCGACCCCGTGCGCTCCGACCGCGGCGACTGGTCGGTCCGCTTCGCGGACCTGCAGGCGGAGGCCACGCGGCTGGGGCTCCGTGCCCAGGTGCTCTCCCTGAGCGAGCTCCTATCGCTCGACGGCGCCCCCCAGGCGCTGACCACCACGCGGGCCTCCTTCCCGGCGCTGCGCGCGCTCTTCGCGGCGCACGGCCTGCAGCTCACCCGGCGCGCCTGGCTGCGCACTGAGATCGAGGAGATGTGCGCGGGCAAGCTCGATCTCTCCGAAGTCCACGGCCTGCAGTGGGCGCCGCTCGGCGAGCGCACCATGGGCCTCTCACCGCGGCGATACTGGGTCCTCCTCGCGCACAAGCCCGAGCGCGTGCTCCACTAACGCCGGCGGCCGCCTTCCGCCGCGGTGCGCAGCGCCGCGATGGCGTCGCCGTAGCTCGGCTTGCCGAACACCGCGGTGCCCGCGACCAGCACCGTGGCGCCCGCGGAGGCGACGCGTGGAGCGGTCTCGGGAGTGATGCCACCGTCCACCTCGACGCGCGTCTTCAGGCCCCGGCGCTGGATCGCCTCCGCGATGCGCTCGATCTTCGGCAGGCATGCCTCGATGAAGCTCTGCCCTCCGAAGCCCGGGTTGACGGTCATCACCAGCACCATGTCGGTCACCTCGAGCACGTAGTCGAGCACGTCCGGCGGCGTATGCGGGTTCAGGCTGACGCCCGCGGTGGCGCCGCTCGAGCGGATGTGCTGCAGGGTGCGGTGCAGGTGCGGAGACGCCTCCTCGTGCACGGTGATGTTCGCGGCGCCCGCGCGCGCGAAGTCGTCCACGTACTTCTCCGGCTCGACGATCATCAGGTGGCAATCGAGCGGCCGCGTGGCGGTGCGCTTCATCGCGGCGACGACCGGCGGTCCCCAGGTGAGGTTCGGCACGAAGCGGCCGTCCATGACGTCGACGTGGATGATGTCGGCTCCCGCGGCCTCCACTGCGCGGATCTCTTCGCCGATGCGCGAGAGGTCGCAGGAGAGGAGCGACGGGGCGATCTGGATCGGGCTCATGCGGGCTCCTTCCGCAATCGTACCGCGAAGAAGCCGTCGGTCCCGGTGCGGTGGGGAAAGAGGCGGAGGCGCGCTCGTTCGTCGAGGCAATCGGCGTCAGCCTCCGGCAGCGCCCATCCCGGTGGCGGGCCTTCTGGACGGAAGTCCGGATTCGCCCCGAGGAAGCGCTCCACCTGCTCGTCCGACTCCTCGGGGGTGAGCGTGCACACCGCATAGACGAGGAGCCCGCCCGGCTTCACCGACCGTGAAACCTGCGCGAGCAGGCGCGCCTGCAATCCCGCCAGGCGGTCCACGTCTTCCGGCGTGCGGCGCAGCTTCACCTCTGGATGGCGGCGCACCGTGCCCAGGCCGGAGCAGGGCGCGTCCACCAGGGCCAGGTCGAACGGTCCTTCGCCCGGGAGGGGGAGAGTGGCGTCGGCCGCGAGCGCGCGGACCTCGGGGACCCCGAGCCTCCCCGCGGCTTCCGCGATGTTGCGCGCCTTGCGCGCGTGCAGATCCACGGCAAGCACGCTGCCGGCGCCCAGCTCCGCCAGGTGGCACGCCTTTCCTCCGGGAGCCGCGCAGGCGTCGAGCACGCTCGCTCCCGGCGGCGGCGCGGCGTAGAGCGAGACGAGCTGCGCCGCCTCGTCCTGCGCCTGGAACAGACCCTGCTCGTGGCCGTCGATGTCGAGCGCCGGCGGCGCGCCCGGGGCGAGCACCAGCGCGTCCGGCGAGTACCGCCCCGGCGCCGACTCGATGCCGCTCTTGCGCAGCGCCTCGCGCACCTGCTCGCGCGTCGCGCGCCGCCGTGCCACGCGCACCACCGCGGGTGCCTGCTGCTGGTTGGCGGCGGCCAGTTTCGCCGTCTCCTCGATGCCTAGCCACTTCGCCCATCGTTCGATCATCCAGCGCGGATGCGCCGTGGTCGCCGCGACGTGCCCGATCGGATCCGCCTCTGGCGACGGCGGCGGCGGCGGGACGCGCGTCTCCGAGAGGCGACGCAGCACCGCGTTCGCGTATCCCGCCGCTCGTGCAAGCCCCAGCGCGCGGACGAGCTCCACGCCCTGGTCGACCGCGGCGCGCCCGGGGACGCGGGGATGGTGAAGCAGCTCGAACGCCGAGACCCGCAGCGCGGCGCGAACCGGCGCATCGAGCTCGGCGGGCGGCCGTGCGCCGTGGGCGGCGAGCGCCCGGTCCAGCTCGAGCTGCCAGCGCAGCGCCCCATACGTGAGCTCGGTGCAAAGGGCTGCATCGCGCGGGTCGATCGCGCCCGCCGACCGGAGCGCGCCGTCGAGCGCCAGATTGGCGAACGCGCCGCCCTGCTCGACGCGCAGGAGCACCTCGGCCGCCAGCCTCCGCGCAGTGGAAACCGCCACTCGCGCGCTTCTACAGCCCAGGTCCGTTTGCGTCCACCGGCGCTCGCCGCTACAGTGCGCGCCATGAAGACCCTGCACCGGAGCCGTCTTTGGGTGCCGCGCGGCCGCCGTCGAGCTGCCCGGTGATTTGCTGACGCCGTTCGGCGTCTTCTGCCTCCTCGACCAGCAGCAGCCTTCCGGCGGCGACGCCTTCCTCTTCGAGGGCGCGCTCGGCCGCTACAGCTACGTGGGAGTGGGCGGAGGGCGCGACGGCCGCCGCGGGCGCGAGCCGGCGCCGCGGCTGACCATCCGCGGGGGACGCCTGGACCCGCTCTCCGGGTTTGCGCGTCTGCCCGAGCCGCCGCTGGAGGCCCTGCGCGAGGCCCTCCGGTCGCTCGAGTGCGATCGCTCCGACGTCCTTCCGCCCTTCTGCGGAGGATTCGTCGGGTATCTCGGCTGGGCGGCGGCGACCTGGAGCGAGCGCATCCCGCAGCGACTCGGCCCCGATGCGCTGTTTCCCGAGGCCGACCTTCTCCACGTCTCCGAGCTCGTTGCCTTCGATCATCGGCAGGGGCGCACCTGGGCCGTGGCCAGCGGGTCCGGTGCAGGAGACTATTCGCCGGAAACACGCGCGCGCGCGCTGGCCGATCGCGTGCTGGCGGTGTTCGCCGACCGGCGCGCGGGAGTCCAGTGGCCGGAAGCGCTGCGGCGGCCCGCTGCTCAATCGCTGGGAACGCGCCTGGTCGGCGGCGTTTCACGTGGAACATCCGTTCAGGGGAACGGCGCGCGCCGCGGCCGGGTGGGCCGTGCGCCGCTGCGCCGGCTCCCGGAGCCTCGGCCGGTCGGCGGCGGCGAGGGCCCGTTCAAGGCCGCCGTGCGCCGCGCGCTGGAGTACATCCGCGCGGGCGACGTCTTCCAGGTGGTGCTCTCGCAGCGCTTCGAGCTGCCCGATTGCGACGGCTTCTCCCTCTACCGCACCTTGCGCGCGGCCTCGCCCGCGCCGTACCACTTCTACCTGCGGCTCGGCGGACGCGAGCTTTTCGGCGCATCGCCCGAGCTCCTGGTCCAGGTGGACCGCGGCGAGATGACGGTGCGACCCATCGCAGGCACGCGGCCGCGCGGCGGCACCGCCGCAGAGGACGAGCAGCTCGAACGCGAGCTGCGCAAAGACCCCAAGGA
The DNA here is from genome assembly GCA_045802765.1 of Myxococcales bacterium. Classification (GTDB taxonomy): domain Bacteria; phylum Myxococcota; class Myxococcia; order Myxococcales; family 40CM-4-68-19; genus VBKO01. The sequence continues at coordinate 12,662 of JBJMQJ010000046.1, read as the reverse complement.
GCGCGCGGAGCACACCATGCTGGTCGATCTGGGCCGCAACGACGTCGGCCGCGTAGCGCGCATCGGCTCTGTGCGGGTGGCGCGGCTGATGGAGACGGAGCGGTTCAGCCACGTGATGCACCTGACCAGCGAGGTCACCGGACAGCTCCGCCCGGGGCTAGGCGCGGTCGACGCCTTCGCCGCGGCCTTCCCCGCCGGCACGCTCTCCGGGGCGCCGAAGATCCGCGCGCTGGAGATCGTCGACGAGCTGGAGACGGTGCAGCGCGGACCGTACGGCGGCGCGGTGGGGTGGTTCTCGGCCGCGGGCGAGGTGCAGCTCGCGATCGCCATCCGGACGCTCTTCCGCTCCGGAGGGCGCCTCTTCGCCCATGCCGGCGCGGGGATCGTGGCGGACTCGAACCCCGAGAACGAGTGGCGCGAAGTGCTGGCCAAGGTGCGCGCTTCGGTCGGAGCGGCCTATGGCGCCGTGGCCGGGCATGCCGTGGAGCCGCACGCGTTGGCCACGGGAGCGGCGCGATGAGCGCCACCAGCCGCAAGCGCGGCAACCACCGCGCGCCGCGGATCGCGAACGGAGCGCCGCGCGTCCTCGTCATCGATAACTACGACTCGTTCACCTACAATCTCGTGCAGCGGATCGGCGAGCTGGGCGCCGAGGTCGAGGTGGTGCGCAACGACGCGGTGCCCGCCGCGGAGCTCGTCGATCGCCTGCCGGACCGGGTCGTGCTCTCCCCGGGCCCCTGTACGCCGGACGAGGCGGGGATCTCGCTCGAGCTGATCCGCAAGGTCTGCGGGCTGGACGGAGCGCCGGCCCGGCGAGTTCCCATGCTGGGCGTGTGCCTCGGCCACCAGTCGATCGGTCAAGCATTCGGCGGCCGCGTGGTGCGCGCGCGGGAGCCGGTGCACGGCAAAGCGGAGGAGATCGTCCACGACCGCAGCGCGCTGTTCCGCGGCATGCCGCGGCCGCTCCTCGCGGGCCGCTATCACTCCCTGGTCGTCGCCGAGCGCGGGCTGCCGCGCGAGCTGGTGGTCAGCGCACGCACTCGCGACGGCATCGTGATGGCCATCCGGCACCGGACGCTGCCGGTCTTCGGCGTGCAATTCCATCCCGAGTCCATCCTGACCCCGGACGGGCAGACGCTCCTGCGCAACTTCCTGGAAGTGAGGGCCTGATGCTGCGCGAAGCGATCCAGTGCGCGGTCGAGGGCCGCCACCTGACCCGCGTCCAGGCCGCCGCCGCCGTCGACGCGATGCTCGACGGGAGCGCGCCCGCCTCGCTGATCGCCGCGCTGCTCGTCGCGCTGCGGGTGAAGGGCGAGACCCCGGACGAGATCGCGGGCGCCGCGCAGGCCCTGCGCGCGCGGGCTGCGCGGGTGGAGGTCCCGCTCCATCGACTGGTCGACACCTGCGGGACCGGCGGGGATGGGGCGCACACCTTCAACATTTCGACCGCCGCCGCGTTCGTGGCCGCGGCCGCGGGCGCGCGAGTGGCCAAGCACGGCAACCGGGCGGCCTCGTCGAAGTGCGGCAGCGCCGACGTGCTGGCCGCGCTCGGCGCCGAGGTCGAGCTTGCCCCCGAGGGAGTCGCCGCCTGCATCGAGGAATGCGGCATCGGTTTCCTCTTCGCGCCCCGGCACCACGCGGCGATGCGGCACGTCGCGCCCGTCCGCAAGGAGCTGGGGATCCGCACCTTGTTCAACCTGCTCGGGCCGCTGGCGAACCCGGCCGGTGCCCGGCGGCAGCTTCTCGGCGTCCCCGCTCCGCATCTTGTGCCCGTGCTCGCGGCTACGCTGGTCGAGCTCGGCGCCGAGCGCGCGTTCGTGGTGCACGGCCATGGCGGTCTCGACGAGATCTCGCCCGCGGGGCCCACCCGGGTCGCCGAGGTGCGCGGCGGCCGGGTGCGCGAGTACGAAGTCACGCCCGAGGAGCTGGGCGTTCCGCGCGGCCCCGTCGAAGACTTGCGCGGCGGCGATGCCGATCGGAACGCCACGCTGCTCCGCGACGTCCTGCGGGGCGACGAGGGCGTCCGGCGCAGCGCGGTGATGCTCAACGCCGGCGCGGCCATCGCCGCCGCCGAAGTGTGCGAATCGATGCGCGAGGGCGTCCGCCTCGCCGAGCAGGCGATCGACTCCGGCGCCGCGCTCGACCGGCTGGAGCAGTTCGTCCGCGCTTCGCGCGCCCACAAGCCGCGCCCGGTGGGCGGACCATGAGCGCGACCCACCTCGACCGGCTGGAGCAGTTCGTCCGCGCTTCGCGCGCCCACAAGCCGCGCGCGGTGGGCGGACCATGAGCGCGACCCACCTCGACCGGCTGGTCGCCTCCGCGCTGGAGCAGATGGCCGGACGCGCGGCCCGCGTCGGCCTGAAGGAGCTGCGCGCGCGCGCTTCGGCGGCGCCGGCGCCGCGGGAGTTCGCCGCCGCGCTGCGGGCGGCCAATGAACGCGGCCGGGCGCTGATCGCCGAGGTGAAACGCGCCTCGCCGAGCCGCGGCGCGATCGCTCCGCACCTCGACCCGTCCGCGTTGGCCGGCGCCTACCAGCGCGGCGGCGCCGCCTGCATCTCGGTGCTCACCGACCGCGCCAACTTCGGCGGATCGCTCGACGACCTCGCCGCCGCGCGCCGCGCTTGCGCCTTGCCGGTCCTGCGGAAGGACTTCCTCGTCACCCCGTACCAGATCTACGAGTCTCGAGCGCATGGAGCGGACGCCGTGCTCCTCATCGCCGCCGCCCTGACGCCGCCCCTCCTCTCGGAGCTACGCGCGCTGGCGCGGGAGCTCGGCCTCACCGTGCTCCTCGAGGTCCACTCCGAGGAGGAGCTCTCCGCCGCGCGGGCTGCCGAGCCGGACCTGCTCGGGATCAACGCGCGCAGCTTGAAGACGCTCGTGGTCAGGCCCGATACCTTCCGCGACCTGGTTCCGCACGCGCGAGGGATCGCGCCGCTCGTCGCCGAGAGCGGCGTCCGCACGGCGGCCGACGCCCGCCGGTACTTCGATCTCGGCGCCGACGCTCTGCTGGTGGGAGAGGCGCTTTCCGCCGCCAACGATCCCGAGGCCGCCACGCGCGCCCTGGTGCAAGCGTGAGCGGCGTGCGGATCAAGCTCTGCGGCGTCCGCAGCGCGCGCGACGCAGAGCTGTGCGCCCGGGCCGGAGCGGACGAGATCGGGGTCGTCTTCGCGCCGCGCAGCCGCCGCTGCGTGACCGTGAAGACGGCGCGCGAGATCCACGCAGCGCTCGGCGCGGACGCGCGCCTCGTCGGAGTCTTCCAGGACGTCGATCTGGCGGACGCGCTGCGGGTAGCCGCCGAAGTGGGGCTCTCCGCGGTTCAGCTCCACGGGAAGCTGCCGGCGGCAACGGGGACGCTCCCGCTCTACGCCGCGCTCCAGGTCGACGGCGAGCCGGCGCTGTCGCGCCTCGCCGCCCTGCAAGGATTCCGGCGGGTCCTGCTCGACGGCCCGGCCGGCGGCGGCGGGGGCGTTTCGTTCGCCTGGTCGCTGGCGCGCAAGGCCCGGCAGTTGTTCGCCTCGGAGGTGTACATCGGCGGCGGGCTGGCGCCGGAGAACGTCGCGCAGGCCATCCGGGCGGCGCGGCCCGACGGAGTCGACGTGGCTTCCGGCATCGAGCGGCCCGACGGCTTCAAGGACGAAGGCCGCGTGCGCGACTTCGTCGCCGCGGCCCGCGCCGCCGCCAGGGAGATCGCATGAAGCGCGTGCTGCCCCTCTTCACTACCGAGCCCGGCGAGTTCCCCGATGCCCGCGGCCGCTTCGGCGCCTACGGCGGCCGGTTCGTGCCGGAGACGCTCATCCCGGCGCTCGTCGAGCTGGAATCCGCCTGGCGCGCCGCGCGCGCCGACGCGGCCTACCGTGACGAGCTGTCGGCGCTGCTGCAGGATTACGCGGGGAGGCCCACCCCGCTGTCGGACGCGCCCCGGCTCGCACAGGCCATGGGCTTCCGCGCGCGGCTCCTGCTCAAGCGGGAGGACCTGCTCCACACTGGCGCCCACAAGCTGAACAACACCCTGGGGCAGGCGCTGCTCGCGCGCCGGATGGGGAAGAAGCGCGTCATCGCGGAGACCGGCGCCGGGCAGCACGGCGTCGCGACCGCGACGGTATGCGCGCTGCTCGGCCTCGAGTGCGTCGTCTACATGGGCGCCGAGGACGTCGAGCGGCAAGCGCCCAACGTCTCGCGCATGGGCCTGCTCGGGGCCGAGGTCCGTCCGGTCGAGGCGGGCTCGCGCACGCTGAAGGACGCGATGAACGAGGCGATCCGCGACTGGGTCACCAACGTGCGCACCACCTACTACTGCATCGGCAGCGCCGCCGGTCCGCATCCCTATCCGCTGCTCGTCCGCGAGCTGCAGTCGATCATCGGCGAGGAGATCGCCGCGCAGTGCGCCGAAAGGCTCGGCCGCGCCCCCGACGCGGTCGTCGCGTGCGTCGGCGGCGGGTCGAACGCCATCGGCGCCTTCCACCGGTTCGTCCCCGACCGCGGGGTCCGGCTCTTCGGAGTGGAGGCGGCGGGACTCGGCCTCGATTCCGGCAAGCACGGAGCGTCGCTGTCGCGCGGCCGCCCCGGCGTCCTGCACGGCTCGCGTTCCTACCTGTTGCAGACCGAGCAGGGGCAGGTCGCGGAAGCGCACTCCATCAGTGCCGGGCTCGACTACCCGGGGGTGGGTCCCGAGCTGTCACAGTTGCGCGACGACGGCCGGATGGAGGTGCTCGCAGCCACTGACGCCGAAGCGCTGGAAGGATTCCGTGCGCTGGCCCGCAGCGAGGGCATCCTTTGCGCGCTGGAATCGGCGCACGCCGTTGCCGCGCTGAGCAAGTTGTCCGCCGACCTGCGCGACGGCAGAGACGCGGCGGTGGTCGTCAACCTGAGCGGCCGCGGGGACAAGGACCTGGCCACCATCCTCAAGGCCCTCGGCGGCGCGCGATGAGCCGGCTGTCCGACGCGTTCCCGCGCGGCCGTACCGCGCTCGTCTGCTACGCGATGGGAGGGGACCCGACGCTTGCGGCGACCGAGGAGCTCCTGCGCGCCATCGATGGCGAGGGCGCCGACGTGATCGAGATCGGGCTTCCCTTCTCGGATCCGATCGCCGACGGCCCGACGCTGCAAGCGGCCGCGACGCGCGCGCTGCGCGGCGGAGCCACGCTCGGAGGCCTGCTGGAGATCGTCGAACGGCTGAGGCTTCGCGCGCCCGTGGCGGCAATGGGCTACATGAATCCCGTCGAGAGCATGGGGAGCCATGCGTTCGCGCGTGCGCTGGCGCAGGCGCGGATTTGCGGGGCCATCATCCCCGACCTCCCCCTCGAGGAGGCCGGCCCTTTGCGCGAGGACCTCGCCGGAGCGGGAATCGACCTCGTCTCCCTCATCGCGCCGACCACGGGAGCTGCGCGCGCCGCGGCCATCGCGCGGCAGGCCCGTGGCTTTTTGTATTACGTCAGCGTGACCGGCGTGACGGGCGCGCGCGCCGAGCTGCCGGCGGACCTCGCGGCGCGGCTGCGCGAGCTGCGCGCGCTCTCGCCGGTGCCCGTCGCGGTCGGATTCGGCATCTCGCGTCCCGAGCAAGCCGCGGCGCTGCGCGGCCTCGCCGACGGCGTGGTCGTGGGCAGCGCGCTGGTCGCCGCGCACCAGGGAGGCGGCGTGCGCGCCGCCGCGGAGCTGGTGCGCGGACTGCGGGCCGCACTCGGATGAGGCGCCCGCTTCAGCGTGCGGTTCCGCGGTAGTGGATCCGATAGATCGCGTCCGCGGTGTCGTCGGAAACGAGGAGCGCGCCATCCGGCATCACGAGCACGTCGACCGGCCGTCCCCACGCCTGCAGCCTCTTCGCTCCCCTCGGAGCGGCGTCGGCCGACTCGTCCGCGCGCAGCGTGTGTCCCTTGTGCGGATCCTCCGGCTTCGGATCGGACGGCAGCCACCCGGCGGCGAATACCTCTTGCGAGGCCACCTTGTCGCCGTCGAGCACGACCCGGACGATTCGGTAACCGCTGGGAATGGTGCGGTTCCACGAGCCGTGCTCCGCGATGAAGACGTTCTTCCGATACTCCGGCGGAAACATCGAGCCCGTGTAGAAGCGCATGCCGAGCGCCGCCACGTGCGGCCCCAGGTCGGCCGCGGGCGGCGTGAACTCGGCGCACGGCCTCTCGCGACCGAACTCCGGATCCGCGATGCCGTTTCCGTGGCAATAGGGGAAGCCGAAGTGCAGGCCGGCCCGCGGCGCGCGATCCAGCTCGTCGGGCGGCGTGTCGTCGCCCATCTCGTCCCGGCCGTTGTCGGTGAACCAGAGCACTCCCGTGTCGGGGTGCCAGTCGAACCCGACCGTATTGCGGACGCCGTGTGCGTAGATCTCGCGCTGCTTGCCGTCGGCCGACAGGCGGGTGATGGTCGCGTAGATCGCGTCGGACTTGCACACGTTGCAGGGCGCGCCGACGGGGACGTACAGCGAGCCGTCCGGGCCGAAGGCGATGAACTTCCAGCCGTGGTGCGCCTCTTTGGGAAAATCGTCGCGGATGACCACCGGCTTCGGTGGACTGTCGAGGTGGCGCTCGATCTCGTCGTAGCGCAGGACCCGCGACCGCTCCGCGACGTAGAGCGCCCCGCCCCGGAATGCGACCCCGTTGGGGTTCTGCAGCCCCTTCGCCAACGTCACGATGCGGTCGGCCTTGTTCTTCCGCGCCGTATCGACCAGGGCGTAGACGTTCCCTTCGCGGCGCGTGCTCACGAAGACGACGCCGCTCGGGGCCAGCGCCATCTGGCGCGCGTTCTTCACGTTTGCCGCGTAGACGTCGATCGCGAACCCGGGCGGCAGGCGGATGCGATCGAGGTGCAGCTCCGAGCCGCGCGCCAGCGCGGGGAGGCAAGCGGCGAGGAGGGAAATCCACCAGCGCAGCGACCTCATCGTCGCCTCTCCTTTCCAGCGCAGATCGTCAACGGGGATGCGCCACGAGCCATTCCAGCGCCTCGAGATAGCCGGCGATCCCCTTCCCCATGATGCGGTGGGCCGCCACCTCGGCGATGACGCTGACGCGACGCCATGCCTCCCGCTGACTCAGATCCGAAAGATGCACCTCGACGACCCTGAGGCGCGTGGCGGAGATCGCGTCGCGCAACGAGTACGAGTAGTGCGTGTAGGCGCCCGGGTTGAAGATCACGCCGTCGGCCCACTTGCGCACCTCGTGCAGCCGGTCGACCAGCGCGCCCTCGTGGTTGGACTGGAACGCTCGCACCGCGGCGCCCAGCTCTCTAGCGCGCTCGGCGACGAGCGATTCGAGCTGCGAGAGCGTGGTCGTTCCGTAGATCTCCGGCTCGCGCTCCCCCAAGAGATTCAGGTTCGGGCCGTTGAGCAGGAGGACGTTCATGACAGGCTCGCCTCCAGCGCGCGCACGCACTCCTGGGGCTCGACCTCGACCAGCCGGGGTCCGCCGAGGCCGGCGAGCAGCACGAATCGGACGCGCCCGGCTCGCGCTTTCTTGTCGCGGGCGAGAGCGGAGAGCGCCGCCTCGCGCTCCGCCGCATCCAGCCGGCGGTCCGCCGAGATCTTCAGGCGCTCCACCAGCCGCCGCGCGCGCTGCAGCCCGGCCTCGTCGAGCAGGCCGCGCGACCGGGAGAGCCACAGCGCTCCGCGCAGGCCGAGCGCCACGGCTTCGCCGTGCACGAGTCTCTCGTATCCGGTCGCCGCCTCGAGCGCATGGCCGACCGTATGGCCCAGGTTGAGGAAGGCGCGGGCGCCGCCTTCCCGCTCGTCCGCCGCCACGATGGACGCCTTGTAGCGGACGCACGCCTCGATGAGCGGGGCGAGCGCCTCGACCTCGCCGGCGGCGGCGCGTTCCAGATCCTGCTCGCACCGTTCGAGGAGCGGCATGCCTCCCGCGTCTTGCGCGGGCGAGAGCAGCGCGCATTTCACCACCTCGGCGAGGCCGCTCCAGCGCTCGCGCGCGGGCAGGGTGCCGAGGACCGCGGCGTCGCAGACGACCAGGCTCGGCTGGTGGAAGGCGCCAGCCAGGTTCTTCCCGCCGCTCAGGTTGGCACCCGTTTTTCCGCCGAGGCCCGCATCGACCTGCGCCAGCAACGTGGTAGGGACGGACACCCAGGGGACGCCGCGCAAGTAGAGCGCCGCCGCCAGTCCGGCCAGGTCGGTGAGGACCCCGCCCCCCACCGCGACCACGAAACCGTCGCGCTGCACTCCTCGGGCGGCGAGCGCCTCGCACATCTCCTCGACCTCGCCCAACGTCTTGTGTACCTCGCTCACCGGACGCGCCAGCGGCGGGCCCAAGCGCGTGGAGCCGTAGGTGAGCAGCGTGTCGCGGTGCGCGGTTGCGAGCAGACGCGCGTCGCAGAGCAGCCCCGCGGTCCCCGTCAGTCCGACTTGCCCGGACAGCTCGTCGAGCCGCCTCAGCGCGCCGGCCGCGAAGACGCACCGCGTGCGCGCGCCCGAACGGAAGTCGATCTCGAGATCAGCGCCAGGCACGCCGCGCCTCCAGGGAGCGCACGGCCGCCGCGCACTGCTCGGCCACTTGCGCGGCGGTCAGCGCGCCGATGTCCACCACGGCGTCGGCGAGCTGCGCGTACAGAGGGTCGCGCGCCGCGGCGAGCTGCGCCATGCGCCCGGACGGATCCGCTCCGAGGAGCGGCCGGCCGGCGGGAGCGCGCGAGGCGCACAGGCCCGCGGGGCCGCGCAGCCAGAGCAGATGCCCCGTGCGGCGGACCCAGTGACGCACGCCGCGGGTGGTGACCGCGCCTCCTCCGAGCGCGACGACCGAGCGCGGACCCCCGATCGCCTGCCGCAGCGCCGCCGCTTCGCGCGCGCGGAATCCCGATTCGTCCTCGGCCGCGAAGATCTCCGGCACCGACCGCCCCGCGCTTCTCTCGATCTGCTGATCGAGATCGATGGACGGGATGCCGAGCTTCGCCGCGAGCAGCGGCGCCACGGTGCTCTTGCCGCTGCCCGGCAGCCCGCAGAGGAACACGTGCGCCTCGAGAAGCCGTGCCCGCTGCCACGCCCGGCGCAGCGCCGATTGCAATTCGACGAGCGAATCGCCGCCGAGCTTCGACAGCAGCGCGTCCGCGACGGCCAGCGCCACCACCGCCTCGCCGACGACGGCGGCAGCCGGCACCGCGCAGGTGTCGCTCCGCTCGACGTGCGCGGCATCCGGAGCGCCCGTCGCCAGATCGACGCTCCGCAGCGCGGCGGGCACCGTCGCGATCGGCTTCATCGCCGCGCGGGCGACGAGCGGCTCGCTGTTGGTCCCGCCTCCCTCCAGGCCGCCGGCGTGGTTCGTTTCGCGCAAGATGCCGCCGCCGCCGCGGTCCATCGGGTCGTGCACCTGCGAGCCGAACAGCTCCGCGTTGCGCCACCCGTCGCCCAGCTCGACGGCCTTGATCGCGGGGATTCCAGCCAGCGCGCGCGCGAGCAGCCCGTCGAGGCGCAGGTCGTGCTGCGTATAGCTACCCAGACCCGGGGGCAGCCCGGTGACGCGGACCTCGAACGTTCCGCCCACGGTGTCGCGCCGCTTCTGCGCCTCCTCGATCTGCACCCGGAACGCCTCGTCGGCGCCAGCGTCCAGCGCGCGCACGGTGGAGGCGTCGGCGCGCAGCGCCAGCTCGTCGGCATCTTCGGCAGCCAGGTCGGTCAGGTCGGGTGGAACGCCGTCGCGCGCGTGCGCGCTGCCGATGGAGGTCACGAACGAGCCGACGCGAACGTCCAGCTCGTCGAGCATGCGCCGCACGGCCGCGGCGAGCGCCACCCGCATGGCGGTCTCCCGCGCGCTGGCCCGCTCCAGCGAATTGCGCAGGTCGCGGTGGCCGAACTTGATCGCGCCGGTCAGGTCGGCGTGCCCCGGGCGCGGAAGGGACACCTCGCGGCCGGGGTCCGCCACCGGTTCCACCGCCATGCGGTCGGCCCACGCCTTCGCGTGATCCGCGTTCTCGATCAGCACCGCGAGCGGGCTTCCCAGCGTAAGCCCGTGCCTCACGCCGGCGAGGATCCGCGGCACCTCAGGCTCGATCTTCATGCGGCCGCCCCGGCCGTATCCCAACTTGCGTCGCTGCAGGTCTCGCTCGAGATGCTCGGCGAGGAGGCGCACCCCCGCGGGCATTCCGTCGAGGATGCCGACCAGCGCCGGGCCGTGCGACTCGCCGGCGGTGAGGAAGCGCAGCCGGGTCATGCGAGCGCCGCCTCCCGGAGCGCCGGCGCCAGCTCGTCGAGCCGCGGGCGCGAGAGCCAGATCTCGAGCGAGGCGATCGCCTGGTGCACGAGGACGTCGATGCCGTCCGCCGCCGTGAGCCCCCGCTCACGGATCGCGCGGATCAGCGCCGTCTCGCCGCTCGCGCCGCGATAGACGAGGTCGGCGACGGCGGCCCCGCGCGCGAGCAGCGCCGGATCGAAAGGCAGGCGATCGTCCTGAAGGCCCACGGTCGTGCAGTGCACCACCAGGGCCGCTTCTTCGAGGGCGTGGCGCGCCTCGGCAGTGTCGAGGCCAGCCGCTCGTGCGTGCGGCCCGACGGCCTGCGCCAGCGCGCGCGCGTGCTCCGGAGTGCGGTTCAGGATGGTGAGCCCCTGCGCGTGCTCCGCGAGCGCGAACGCCGCCGCGCGGGCCGAGCCGCCGGCGCCGATCACCACCGCCCGTGCCGACGAGTCGATGCGCCGGGATCGCAAGGCGCGCAACAGGCCGGGAGCGTCGGTGTTGTGGCCAACCAGCGCGCCGCCGTCGCGCGCGACGCAGCTCACCGCGCCGATGCGCGTCGCACCCGAGTGCAACCGGTCGACGAGTCGGGCCACCGCCGTCTTGTGAGGCACCGTCACGTTGAACCCATCGGCGCCGAGCGCGCGCAGCCCATCCACCGCGCGCTCCAGGTCCTCCGCGGGGACCCGGCAGGGGGCGTACGCGGCCTCGACGCCGAGAAGCGCGAAGGCGCGCGCATGGATGGCCGGCGAGCGCGAATGCGCCACCGGATCGCCGAGCAGGACGAAGAGCTTGCGCATCAGGCCATCAGCTCCACCTCCGCCCCGAGCGAGCGGAGGAGGTCGAAGAACCCGGGGAACGAGACGTCGGCCCATTCGGCGCCGGAAATGACGCTGGGCGAGTCGGCCGCCAGCGCCGCGACGGTGAACGCGAGCGCGATGCGGTGATCGTGCGCGGAGTCGATCTCGGCGCCTCGGAGCGGGCGGCCTCCCCCGGCTCCGGTGATGCGAAGGCCGTCGGGCAATTCCTCGAGCTGCGCTCCCATCGCGCGCAGGCCGCGCGCCATCTGCGCCAGCCGATCCGACTCCTTGACGCGAAGCTCCGCCGCGCCGCGGATCACGGTGGTGCCAGTCGCCAGCGCCCCGAGCACCGCCAGGATGGGCACCTCGTCGATCGCCCGCAGCACGAGATCTCCGTCCAACTCGGCGCCCCGCAACCGCTGCGCGGACGCGCCCAGGTCGCCGGCTGGCTCGCCTCCTGCCGCGGGCTGGGGCTGGCGCTTCAGGTCGAGCTGGACGCGCGCACCAAGCTGCGTGAGCGCGTCGAGGAACCCCGCCCGGGTCGGATTGACGCCGACGTGCGGCAAGGCGATCGAGCTGCCCTCGGGCGCGATCAGCGCGGCGGCCAGGAGGAACGCCGCCGAGGAGAGATCGCCCGGCACCTCGAGAGCGATGCGCGAGAGCCGGGCAGGTCCGCGCACCGCCACGCTGGTCCCGCGCGTCGCCACCCTGACGCCCATCTGTCGCAGCAGCCGCTCGGTGTGATCGCGGCTTCGCGCCGGCTCGGTGAAGGTCGTCTCGCCTTCGGCGAAGAGACCCGCGAGGAGCACCGCGCTCTTCACCTGCGCGCTGGCCACCTCGGAGACGACCGCGCCGGCACGGAGGGCGCCGTCCTGCTCGATCACCACAGGCGGCCGCCCGGAAGGACCGGTCCGCACGCGCGCGCCAAGCTGGCGGAGCGGCGCCGCGACGCGCTCCATCGGGCGGCCCGACAGCGAAGCGTCGCCGACGAGCTTTGCCGGGACCTGCGCGCCGGCAAGGATGCCGCAGAGCAGCCGCAGCGTCGTTCCCGAATTCCCGCAGTCCAGATCGGCGACCGGCGCCCGCAGCCCGCGCATGCCCACCCCGTGCACGATGGCGTCGTCCGGCCCCATGTCCGGATCGCGCTCTGGCAGCGGCGGAGATCCCGACGGCCGCGAAGGTGGCGCGAAGCCGCCGGCGCCCGACCGCGGCGGCGCGCTCCAAGGCGTCCCGTCGCCGCGCACCAGCGGCACGCCGAGCTGCGCCAGGCATCGCGCGGTGGAACGCACGTCGCCGCCGGGCGCCAGGCCCGCGACGCGGCTCTCTCCTTCGGCGAGCGCGGAGAAGAGCAACGCGCGGTGCGAGATGCTCTTGTCTCCCGGCACACGCACGGCCTGGCCGCGGAGCGGCCGCCGGAGCGGGTGGACGCGGGCCTTCATGCCGGCATCCGGTGCAGCGTGCGTCCGATCGCGCGCGCCACCGCTTCCACCTCGCGCATGAGCTGCGCGAACAGCGTCAGATCGAGCGACTGCATCCCGTCGGAGAGCGCGCGATCGGGATCGGGATGCACCTCGATGATGAGCCCGTCCGCTCCGGCGGCCACCGCGGCGCGGGCCATGGGCAGGACCGCCGAACGGATGCCGATGCCGTGCGACTTATATAGGAAGAGCGTTTTTTTGGTATTGTGTTT
>JBJMQJ010000045.1:0-5470 GCA_045802765.1 Myxococcales bacterium | reverse complement strand
ACGCCGGTGTTCGGCCCCCTCATCCGCAAGGTGGCCGTGGCGCGCTTCACCCGCACGCTGGGCACCATGATCAGTTCCGGCGTCCCCATCCTCGACGCGCTGGAGGTGGTGGCCAAGTCGGCGGGCAACTCGGTGGTGGAGAAGGCCATCCGCTACACCAAGGAGAAGATCTCCGAGGGCAAGACGATCGTGCAGCCGCTCTCCGAGACCAAGGTGTTCCCCAGCATGGTGGTGCAGATGATCGGCGTCGGCGAAGCGACCGGCGCCATGGATCAGATGCTCACCAAGATCGCCGACTTCTACGACGACGAGGTGGACGCGGCGGTGAACGCCCTGACCAGCATGATCGAGCCGGTCATGATGGTGTTCCTCGGCGGCATCGTCGGCGGCTTCCTCGTCGCCATGTACCTGCCCATCTTCTCCATCGCCGGCGCGGTCAAGTAGGTCCGTGGTCGGCGACGCTCCCGATTCCGAGCGGCCGGCGCCGCGGGACCTGTACCGCAAGCTGGTGCTGCTGACCGGCATCCGGCTGCTGGTCGGCACCGCCCTTTTGATCGCGACCGCGGTGCTCTCGCTCGGCTCCGCCGCGTTCCCCGGCGGCATCGAGGCCCACCTCTACGCCATCATCGGCGGCATCTACGTCGCCTCGCTCATCTCGATGGTGCTGCTGCGGCGCCGCCGCTTCCTGCGCGGCCTCGCGTATGCGCACATCGCCGCCGACGTGCTCGCGGCCACCGGCCTCGTCTACCTGACGGGCGGACCCGAGAGCATCTTCACCATCCTCTATCCCGTCGCGATCGTGAACGGCGCCATCGGCCTGGGCCGGCGCGGCGCGGTGCTGGGCGCGCTGGCCGCGTCGCTGGCCTTCTGCGCCCTGATGTTCGGGATGGAGAACGGGCTCATCCAGCCCGCGACGCGGTACCTCGCCCACCCGCCGCTCCCCGCGCCCCGTGTCGCGCTGACGGTGATCTTGAACCTCTCCGCCTTCTTCCTCGCCGGCGCGCTAGCGTCGTTCCTGGCGGAACAAGTGCAGGGCGCGCGGGCGCAGCTCGCGGAGAGGCAGACGCGCCTCGACAAGCTCGAGGCGCTCTACTCGGCGATCGTCAAGTCGATCTCCAGCGGCATCGTGGCGGTCGACGAGCAGGGGCGCGTCACCTACCTCAACCGGGCCGGCCTGGAGATCACCGGTCTCACGGAGGATCGCGTTCTCGGCCAGAGCCTGCACGATCTCGTCCCGGCGCTGGGCGAGGCGCTCACCCGGACCAGTTGGACGGGCCGGCAGCGCAACGAAGCGACGGTGCGCGGCGCGGACGGCCGCGAGCGCGTCCTGGGTTGGGCTGCCGCGCGGCTCGCCGAGGGCGCTCACGGGAACGTGATCGTCTTCCAGGACCTCACCGATTTCCGGCGCATGGAGGAAGCGATGCGCCGGGCCGATCGCCTGGCGGTGGTGGGCGTCCTCGCCGCCGGCCTCGCGCACGAGATCCGCAACCCGCTCGCCGCCATGTGCGGCTCCATCGAGCTGCTCAGCCTGTCGCCCAAGCTCGGCGAGCATGAGAAGCGGCTGATGCAGGTGGTGCGTGGAGAGGGCGAGCGATTGGAGGCGCTGCTCAAGGACTTCCTCGCCTTCGCCAAGCCGGCCTCGCCGCAGCTCGCCGCCGTCGAAGCGGGGCCGCTGGTCGAGGAGACCTCCGACGTCTTCCGCCGCGAGGCCGCGCTGAAGGGGATCTCGCTGTCGGTCGACGTGGACCGGGGCGTCTGGCTGTCGGTCGACGCGAGCCAGATCAAGTCTGTGCTCTGGAACCTTCTCGGCAACGCGCGGGACGCGACCGACGCCGGCGGCCGCATCTCGGTGAGGCTGCGCCGCCAGGCGGGCCAGGCCCTGCTCGAGGTCGAGGACTCGGGCCAGGGCATCTCCGGCGACGACCTGCCGCGCATCTTCGACCCCTTCTTCACCACCAAGGCGGGCGGTACGGGCCTGGGGCTCGCCATCGTCCACCGCGTCGTGGAAGCCCATGACGGCCGCATCGCGGTGCGCAGCGAGCCCGGCCGGGGGAGCACGTTTTCGGTCCACCTTCCGTTGGCCGCCGACCAGGAACCGGTGCGCGCAGCGCGCGCGGGATAGAGTGACCATCATGGCGCGGCTGCTCGTCGTCGACGACAAGGACAGCATCCGCACCATGCTGGATATGCGCCTCACCGCTGAGGGTCATGCGGTGGAGCAGGCGGAGAACCTGGCCACCGCCGACCGCGCGCTCTCGGCGGGCGACTTCGACGTGGTGATCACCGACCTGCGGATGGGCAAGGGCGGCGACGGCCTCGACGTCTTGCGCAAGGTGAAGGAGCAGAAGGCGCAGACGGAGGTGATCGTCATGACCGCCTTCGGTAGCGAGGAGATCCGCGCGCGCGCACTGGAGCTCGGCGCGCTCTGTTACCTGGAAAAGTCGCCGCGCCTCGCTTCCGAGGTGGTGCCGCTGGTGAAGCGGGCGCTGGAGAAGCGGGAGCTGGCGGCGCGGGGGCGCTCGCTGGCGGAGGACAACAAGCTCCTTCGCGAGCAGCTCGAGCGGCGGGCGCGGCTCGGCGACATGGTGGGCCGCAGCGCCGCCATGCAGGGCGTCTTCGACCTGGTCGACAAGGTGGCGGTGGCACGGACCACGGTGCTGATCACCGGCGAGAGCGGCGTGGGAAAGGAGCTGGTCGCCCGCGCGGTGCACGCCAAGAGCCCGCGTGCGCAGAAGCCGTTCGTCCCGGTGAATTGCGGCGCCATCCCCGAGGGATTGATCGAGAGCGAGCTGTTCGGCCACGTCAAGGGCGCCTTCACCGGGGCGCAGGCGGACAAGGAAGGCCTCTTCCAGACCGCCGAGGGCGGCACCCTGTTTCTCGACGAGATCGCCGAGCTGCCCATGCTGCTGTCAGTCAAGCTGCTGCGCGCGATCCAGGAACGCCGCATCCGCCCGGTCGGCGGCACCGACGACGTCGAAGTCGACGTGCGCATCGTGGCCGCCACCAACCGCGACCTTCCCGCCGAGGTGCGCGCCGGCCGCTTCCGCGAGGACCTCTACTACCGCCTGAACGTGGTGCAGGTCCGCGTGCCTCCGCTCCGCGAGCGCCGCGAGGACATCCTGCTCCTCGCCGATCACTTCCTCCGCCGCTTCGCCGCCGAGCACCGGCGGCCGGAGCTGCGGATGTCGCGCGAGGCGCGGCGCAGGCTGGACGAGTACGGCTTTCCCGGCAACGTTCGCGAGCTGGAGAACCTGGTCGAACGCGCGGTGGCGCTCTCCAGCGGCGACGAGGTGACGCTCGACGCGCTGCCCGCGCCGCTGCGCGGGGTTCCCTCGCTCACGATCGACGGCCCGCTGCCGCCGGCCTTCTCGCTGGAGGCGCACCTCGCCGAGATCGAGCGCGAGCTGATCGACCGCGCGCTCGCCGAGGCGCACAACGTGAAGAAGGACGCCGCGGCGAAGCTGGGCCTCACCTTCCGCCAGTTCCGCCACCGCTTGAAGAAGCTCGTAGGCGAGGAGAACGGGAGCGAGCCGGAGCCCGAGGATCCCGAGCCTACTTGAGGTCGCGCCGGGAGAAGATCGACATGGCAACGAGGAGCAGCGCGGCGGCGTACGCGGCGCCGTAGACGGCCGCGGCGGGGGCGAGGCCGTGCGGAACCGGCAGCTCGTTCGACGCCAGCGATTTTAGATTCAGCAGCTCGAGATCGGGGAGCAGCCGGTACGCCGCGCCCGTCAGCGCCTTGGCCAGGCCGCTGTGGCTGCGCTGCTGGAACGATCGGAGATCGCCCAGCAGGTGCCCGATGAGGAAGACCGAGAAGGCGAACGCGCTGGCCAGGATGGGCTTCGTGAAGCTGCCGAAGAGCAGGGCGGCAGCGGCCATGAGCGCCAGCTCGAGCAGGATGAGGAACGCAGCGACCGCCACCGAGGAGCTCACTCCGTATCCGGCGAGCCGCAGGACGGCGGCGAGGACGGCCAGCATCAGCACGACGCTGACGGCGAGCATCGCGCAGAGGCCGAGGAAGCGGCCGAGCAGGAACGAGCCGCGGGTCACGGGCCGCGCCAGGATGGGGAAGACGGTCCGGCGCTCGATTTCGCCCGCGACCAGGCCGACGCCGATGAGGACGGAGACCAGCACGCCGGACAGCTCGATGGCGGCGAGGCCGATGTCCAGGATCACGCGATCCCACTGGCCGATGGTGAGCTGGGCCACGAACATCGAGCTGGCAATGAGGAGGACGGCGAAGAGCAACAGGTTGTGGAGCAGCTTGCTCCTCACCAGCTCGCGCACGGTGTTTCCGGCGATGAGCCAGGGCACGCGCAAGACGTCGTTCATTGCACCTCCAGCGCAGCCAGCGTCCCGCGCCGGCCGCGGATCCGCAACCGCTCCTTGGCGGACGACCGCGCTTCGCCGCCTTCCAGCAGGTATTCACCTCCGTGCGGCTCGCGCGGCATGCCAACCAGCTCGCCCGACTTCACCAGCGCGTCCACCGAGGGCGCCGGGTGGCCGGTGCGGGCGACGTAGCGCGCCGCGGCCGTTTCGATCTCGCGGAGCTGGCGCTCCATGCGCAGGTCGAGCAGGCGCTCTTCCCATTCGCGCTGCGAGGATTCCTCCGTCGCCTGTTCCGCCATCGCGGTCGCGAGCTGCTCGGCGAATGCGAGATCGCCGCCCTGGGTCAGGGTACGCGTGGCGAGCAGGCCGACGTACTTCGGCGCACCGGGGAGCCGGGCTGCCGCGGCGAAGTTCCGGCCGGCAGCTTCGAAACGGGCTAGGAAGTAGGACTCGATGAACGCGAGCGTGAAGGGGATGTGCCAGTCGTCAGGGCATTCGCGCATGCCCTTGGCGAGCAACGCCTCGGCCTGCAGCACGTTGGTCAACTTGCCGTCGAGCGTCTGCCGAGGCATCGCGTTTCCGGCGAATCGATACGCGCCGGCGAACTGCGGGTCGAGCTCGGTCGCATAGGTGAGGAGGCGGTTCAACGCGCGGTCGTCGCGCGCGCCCTCTTGCGCGGTGAGCATCTTGGTGCCGCGCCCGCCGTGGACCTGGATGGCCTGCAGGAACATCAGGTCCGCGACGAGCGAGCGCAGGCCGAAGGAAAAGGGGCGCACCACCTCGGCGGGGAAGGCCGGGATGTCGAATCCGCTCTCGACCGCCGCCGGCGCGAGGCGCTCGGCGCGCGCGCGGAAGAGCGCGCAGCAGGCGACGAGGGCGGCCAGCGCCAGCAGCGGCGCGGCGGAGCGGAGCCTGGCGGATGCGTTCAGCTGTCCGTAAGCGATGGTGGCCATGGTCCGTTCCGAAAAGGGTGGAGGGGCGGCCTCCGGGCCGCCCCTCCTACATTCCTCGAACGATGGAATTCGTTACACGTCGTTGTGGTCGTTCGCCGGCTCTCCGCCCGCGACCGCTCCGGTCTGCATGCAGGTGGCGGTGGCCGTGCCCGGGAAGCTGCGCGACCCGGTGGAGATCGACCAGTGGT
>JBJMQJ010000518.1:0-7280 GCA_045802765.1 Myxococcales bacterium | reverse complement strand
TCAACATCGACGTCGAGAACGAGCGCTTCTCGCTGGGCATCAAGCGGCTCCATCCGGATCCATGGACCGAGCTGCCCAACAAGTACCCCATCGGCAGCCGGGTGAAGGGCAAGGTCACCAAGGTGGCCGACTTCGGCGCCTTCGTGGAGATCGAGCCCGGCATCGAGGGCCTGGTCCACGTCTCGGAGCTGCGCGACGAGCGGGTGGAGAACCCGCGCGACGTGGTGAAGGAAGGCGACGAGCTGGACGTGAAGGTCATCGACATGGACCCGCACGAGCGCAAGGTCGCGCTCAGCGTGAAGGCGGCGCTGCACGAGGGCGACGACTACCGCGAGTACATGCGCAACCAGGGCACCGGCCGCGCCTCGCTCGGCGAGGTGTTCGGCGAGAAGCTCGGCGGCCGCAAAGGCCGCGATCGGTTAGGACGCCGCGATCAGTAAGAAGATTGGGGGGAGATTGGGGGACACCATACAAAACATGGTGTCCCCTCAGATGTAGGGCGGCGAAGGGATGGCGCAACCTGCGCGATCTCTCCGCCGCCCGCCCGCTCCCCCCGGGGCGCGGCGCGAGCATCCTTTCACTGAGCGTGCGCTTTCGTCCAGCGGGAAGCTCAGACCGAAGTTGGCGTCTTCTGCGGCGTGGCCGCGGGCATCGACGTGCGCGGGGGCGGGGTAGCGCTCCTGCGGCGGACCAGTACGCCGGCGACGAGGCCCAGGAGCGCCCCGATGACGAGCGAGATCATCTGGGCGTGGACCAGGCGGTTCATCCCCCACTGGATCGCCTTCGGCGCGTCGAAGGTCATGGTGAGCCCGGCGGGCGGGGTGAACCACCACACGAACACGGAAGGCGCTAGCCAGGTCGTCAAGACGACCCCTAGCAGCGCGCCGGCGAACATCCAGGTGAGGATCCGTCCCACACCCGCAAACCTAGAGGGCCGGCCGACGTCGGTCAACTCCGCGGCCGCCTTGACTTCCCGGGTGACGGCCCCTATGGTGCGCCGCTTTCCGCAGGCAGGCTGAAGACCTTGGAACCGCTCACCATTGACGTCGACGCGATCGACGAGTCGGGTCAGGAATGGCAGGCCGATTTGTCGCGCGAGTTCCTGGACAGCGCGCTGCGCGGCGAGCCCCCGACGGAGTTCCATGCAGGCGGGGCTGCGCGGGCGCGCGCCCGGCTGACGAAGATCGGCCGCAGCGTCCTCGTCCAGTCCCGGTTCACCGTGCCGCTCGAGGGCCAGTGCAAGCGGTGCCTGAAGAAGGTGCCGCTGGATGAGCCGATCGACCTGACCCTCACCTACGTGGCTCGGGAGGCCCCCGTGCCGGAGTCGCCGCGACGTGCGGTCCACGATCGCGGCGAGCCGGAGCCGGCGGCTTCCTTCGACCGGGAAACCGCGGACGAGGAGCCCTACAGCGGCAAGACCATCGATCTGGCGCCCGCGCTCCGCGAGCAGATCCTCCTCGCCGTTCCGCCTTCGCCGCTGTGCGACGAGGAGTGCAAGGGCCTGTGCCCCACCTGCGGCAAGGACCTGAACGCGGGCGACTGCGGCTGCGAGAGGACGACACTCGACCCGCGCTGGGCCGCGCTCAAGTCGATCCAACTCGAGAAGAAGGAGAAGTGAGATGGGAGTCCCGAAGAAGCGCACCAGCCGGCAGAAGCGCGACCAGCGGCGGGCGCACTGGAAGGCGACCGCTCCGAACGTCGGCGCCTGCCCCAAGTGCGGCGAGCCCGTGCTCTCCCACCGCGCCTGCCCGAAGTGCGGCGAGTACCAGGGCCGGGCGGTCATGAAAGGCAAAGAGGACTAGTACGGCTGGCGGCTTGCGGCGTGCGGCTCGCGTCGGGGGCTGGTGCCCCCTCTCCCCCGCGTTCGTTCACCGCAAGCCGCCAGCCGTAAGCCGCAAGCCGTGACGATCGCTCTGGACGCCATGGGCGGTGACCTCGCTCCCGCGGCGACGGTCGAGGGGGCCCTGCGCGCGCACCGGGAGCGGGGCCTCGAGGTCCTCCTGGTGGGCGACGAGCCTCGCGTGCGCGAGGAGCTGCAGCGCCACGGAGCGGGCGCGCAGGAGGTCCGCATCCACCACGCCTCGGAAGTTGTGGAGATGGACGAGCACCCCGGCCAGGCCCTGCGCAAGAAGAAGGACAGCTCCATCCGTGTCGCCTTCGATCTGTGCAAGGCGGGGGCAACCTCCGCCATGGTCTCGGCGGGGAACTCCGGCGCGGTGCTCGCAGGAGGCCTGTTCGTGTTGGGACGCCTCGATCACGTCGACCGCCCCTGCATCGGCGGCTTCCTCCCGTCGCTCGGCAGCGTAGGCCGCTCGGTGCTGGTCGACATGGGCGCGAACGTCGAGGTCACTCCGCTGCAGCTCGTGCAATTCGCGCTGCTCGGCGAGGTGTATGCGCGCCGCGTGCTCGGCATCGCCAACCCTCGGGTGGGGATCGTCGCGAACGGGGAGGAGGAAGGGAAGGGTACCGACTTGACCCGCGCGGCGGCGGCGGCGCTGCGCAAGCCAGAGAGCGGCGTCACCTTCCGCGGGTACGTGGAGGGGAAGGACGTCTTCGCCGGCGAGTTCGACGTGATCGCGACCGACGGGTTCACCGGCAACGTCCTGCTCAAGACGGCCGAGGGCGCGGTGTGGGCGTTCGGGCAGCTGCTCAAGCGGCAGATCCAGGCGAGCGCGGTGGCGAGCGCGGGCGCGCTGCTCCTCCGCAGCCAGCTCGACCAGGTGAGGAAGCGCGTCGACTACGAGGAAGTGGGAGGCGCTCCCCTGCTCGGCATCCACGGAGTCGGCGTCATCGCGCACGGCCGATCGAGCCCCCGGGCGATCCTGAATGCGCTATCCGGGGCAGAGGCGTTCGCCGCGCAGAAGCTCGAGGACGACCTCACCGCGGCGGCGCGGCGCGGCGTGGACCTCTTCAAGACTTGACGGCGCGGTTGTCTAAGGGCTTTGTGCAAGCTTTCCTGGAGCAAACCGATGCAGCGTTCCCGGATCGTCGGCACTGGAACCTACCTGCCGGAGCGGGTGGTCACGAACGACGACCTCTCGAAGAAGATGGGGATCGACACCACCGACGCCTGGATCCGTGAGCGGACCGGCATCGGCTCGCGGCGCATCGCGGGCCCGAACGAAGCGACCAGCGACATGGCCTCGGCGGCGTCGAAGCGCGCTCTGGAAATGGCCGGCGTCCGCGCCGAGGACCTGGACCTGATCATCTGCGGCACGGTGACGGCCGACATGCCGTTCCCGGCGGCGGCGTGCTTCGTGCAGTCGAAGATCGGGGCCACGAAGGCGGCCGCCTTCGACGTCTCCGCGGCGTGCGCCGGATCGCTCTTCGCGCTCTCGATCGCCGACCAGTACATCCGGGGAGGCATGGCGCGGAAGGTGCTGGTCCTGGGGGCCGAGCTGCTCACGCGCATCACCGACTGGTCGGACCGGTCCACCTGCGTGCTGTTCGGCGACGCGGCAGGAGCGATGGTGCTGGTTCCCGAGACGCGCAACGATCGCGGGCTGCTCTCGACCCACCTGCACACCGACGGGACGCAGACCAGCATCCTCAACATCCCCGGCGGCGGCTCGCTCAAGCCGCTGAACCAGGACGTCCTCGACCGCCGCGACCAGTTCATCAAGATGAACGGCCGCGAGGTCTACAAGACCGCGGTCCGCGCCCTCGAGTCCTGCTCGCGGGAGGCGCTGGAGCGCAACGGGTACCGGCCGCACGACGTCGACCGCGTGATCGCGCACCAGGCCAACCTCCGCATCCTCGAGCACGTGATGAAGAAGCTCGAGATCCCGCTCGAGAAGTGCGAGCTCAACATCGAAGAGATGGGGAACACCTCGTCGGCCTCCGTCCCGCTCACGCTCGACCAGGCGAACCGCGCCGGCCGGCTCAAGGACGGCGACCTGGTGCTGATGATGGCCATCGGGGGCGGCATGGCCTGGGGCAGCGCCCTGGTGAAGTGGTAGCGCCGGAGGGGACATGCCGGTCGCGTTCGTCTTTCCGGGGCAGGGGTCGCAGGCGGTCGGGATGGGCCAGGCGCTCGCGCAGGCCTATCCGGAAGCGCGCGCGGCGCTCGACGAGGCCGATGCGGCGCTGGGCGGCGGGCTCCTCCGGCTCCTCTTCGAAGGGCCCGAGGAGGACCTGCGCAAGACCGCCAACACGCAGCCGGCGATCCTGGCGGTCTCCATCGCCGCGCATCGCGTGCTGGTGAAGGAGGCGGGCGGCCGTTTCCGGCTGCCCCTGTTCTACGCCGGCCATTCGCTGGGCGAGTATTCGGCGCTGGTGGCCGCGGGAGCGATGCAGCTGCAGGACGCGATCCGAACGCTCCGCGCCCGCGGCACGTTCATGCAGGAAGCGGTGCCGCCCGGCGAAGGCGCGATGGCGGCCATCCTCGGGCTCGAGCCGCAGCAGGTGGCCGCGGCGTGCAAGGACGCCCAGGCCGAGGAGCCGGGGCGGGTAGTGGAGCCCGCCAACTACAACTCGCCCGAGCAGACCGTGATCGCCGGGCACGCGCCGGCGGTGGACCGGGCGATTTCGAAGTGCAAGGAGCGCGGCGCCAAACGCGCCTTGCCGCTCCCGGTCTCGGCGCCCTTCCACTGCTCGCTCATGGCGCCGGTGCAACGGCGGCTGGCGGAAGTGCTGGCCAGCGTTCCTTTGAGGCATCCCTCGGCCCCCATCGTGGCCAACGTGACGGCGGAGCCGAACACCGACCCGGCGCGCATCGTCCAGCTCCTGCTCAGCCAGGTGACCGCCCCGGTGCGCTGGGTCGAGTCGGTGCAGCGCATGGCGCTGTCCGGGGCCGATACCCTCATCGAGCTCGGTCCGGGCAAGGTGCTGACGGGGCTTGCGCGGCGCATCGACAAGAAGCTGCGCGCGTTCAACGTGGAGGACCCGCAGAGCCTGCGGGTGGTCCTGAACGAGGTGTTCAAGTGAGTCGATCGCTCGCCGCGGTGCTGATCTCCTCGGTTGCAGGGCTCGTCCTGGGCCTCGCCTGCGCGACCGGCAACAACCGCAAGGGGGTCAAGGACTCCTGCACGCGCAACCTGGATTGCGCGTACGGCCTGGAGTGCGTCGACGAATCCGGCGCGCCGATGGCCTCGGCGGGCGAGGACGGGGGACCCTCCAAGGCGCGCACCTGCCAGTGGAAATCGTTCGGCGACTGCGACGTCTCCGAGTCGCCGGACGGCGGCGCCACTCCCGCCTCCGCGCAGGGCGGCCAGCAGTGCTTGGCCGGATACAAGTGCCGCGACGGAAAATGTACCGTGATGTGCGTCGGCAACAAGGATTGCCGCGAAGGGGAGAGTTGCAAGATCGGCATCTGCCAGCGCCAGTCGGGCGGGCAGCTCGCGCAGTGCTTCGACAACCGCGACTGCCCCTGGCCCGAGACCTGCTACTACGGCCAGTGCGTCACGCGGACCGAAGGCGTGCGCTGCCAGTCGGATCTGGACTGCCACCCAGGGTTCCGCTGCATCAACGCCATCTGCCAGTGAGGTGAACCGCCAACCCCTTGCCAGTCGGTCCGCCTGTGCTACAAGGCCGCGCCAGCCCGGCACGGTCCCAAGCGAAAGGAACGCGCAATGTCCGTCGAGGCGAAGGTCAAGAGCATCATCGCGGAGCAGCTCGGCGTCGGCGAGGACGAGATCAAGGCGGAGTCCGCGTTCATCGAGGACCTCGGCGCCGACTCCCTCGACATCGTCGAGCTCGTGATGGCCATGGAGGAAGAGTTCGAGGTGGAGATCCCGGACGAGGAGGCGGAGCACATCAAGACCGTGCAGGACGCCGTGAACTTCATCAACGAGCACAAGAAATGACGGCTTGCGGCTCGGGGCTTGCGGCTTGCGCTGACCGCCGCTAGCTGAAAGAGCGCATGCAGCGTGTAGAGCGCAGAGTGGTCGTCACGGGCATTGGTCTGGTCACGCCGCTGGGGATCGGCACCCAGCAGACGTGGGAGGCGGCGATCGCCGGCAAGAGCGGGGTGGGACCGATCACCCGCTTCGACGCCAAGGATCTGCCCTGCCGCATCGCCGGCGAGGTCAAAGGATTCGAGCCTGCGGCGTTCATGGACAAGAAGGAGGCGCGGCGGAACGACCTCTTCATCCAGTTCGGCCTGGCCGCGGCCCAGCTTGCGCTGCGCGATGCCGCCCTCCCGACCGACAAACCGCTCGGCGACCGCGTCGGCGTCATCGTCGGCAGCGGGATGGGTGGGCTCGCCACCTTGGAGGACACCCACCTCACGGCGGTGAACAAGGGCCATAGGCGGGTGAACCCGTTCTTCATTCCCTCCATCATCGTCAACCTGGTCGGCGGGCAGATCTCCATCCGGTACGGCGCCGCCGGCGTGAACTACGCGCCCGTCTCGGCGTGCGCCACCGGCAACCACGCCATCGGCGAGTCGATGCGTCACATCCAGCACGGCGACGCCGACGTCGTGATCACCGGCGGGGCGGAGGCCACCATCACGCTGCTCGGCATCTCCGGGTTCACCGCGGCGCGCGCGCTCAGCGAGCGCAACGACGCGCCCGAGAAGGCGTCGCGGCCGTTCGACAACGACCGCGACGGGTTCGTCGCCGGGGAAGGCTCGGGCATCCTGGTCGTCGAGGAGCTGGAGCACGCGCGCAAACGGGGCGCTCGCATCTATTGCGAGCTGACCGGATACTCGGCGACGGCCGACGCGTTCCACATCACCCAGCCTTCGGGGACGGGCGCCGAGCGCGCCATGCGCCTCGTGCTCGAGGACGCGGGGCTCCGGCCGGAGCAGGTGCAGTACGTCAACGCGCACGGGACCTCCACGCCAGTGGGCGACATCGCCGAGACCAAGGCGATGAAGGCGGTGTTCGGCGAGTGGGCCAAGAAGGGGCTCATGGTCAGCTCCACCAAGAGCATGACCGGACATCTTTTGGGCGCCGCGGGCGGGGTCGAGGCGGCGTTCACCGCGCTGGCGCTGTACCACGGGATCATCCCGCCCACGATCAATCTCGACAATCCCGATCCCGAATGCGATCTCGACTACGTGCCGAACCACGCCCGCGAGATCCGCATCGAGTCCGCCTTGTCCAATTCGTTCGGATTCGGCGGGACGAACGCCGTGATCGCCTTCCAGCGCTTCCGCGACTAGAGGGTCGCCGTCCCGCTCAGAACAATTGCACCACGAACACACGGAGCTCACGGAGATTTTTTTGTTCTTGAAGACGAACTCCGTGTGCTCCGTGTGCTCCGTGGTGCGGTTGTTTTGTATGCTATGACCCGCCGCGGGAGACAGGAGACGAGATGGATTCGTTCGAGAAGCC
>JBJMQJ010000517.1:0-10514 GCA_045802765.1 Myxococcales bacterium | reverse complement strand
CACCTTGTCCTCGTACTTCGCCCACCACTGCGGACCTTCGCTGCCCGCCTCGTACAGCTCGAGCACGCCGTCGGGTTGGGCCCAGCGGAAGTTCAGCGCGATGCGCCGTCCAGCGATGATCGGCCACATGCCGTCCGCTACCTGCCGGCGCGCCTCGTCCTGGTTGAAGCCGAGATGCAGCCAGCCGCGCAAGAAGTTCCCGGACTGCGACACTCCGCGGGCGATCGACCAGCGGACCTTCCCGGCCACGGGGTTCTCCGTGCCGTGAGCGGCGTCATCCTTCTCGAACTTGAAGAACGACTCGACGTCGCGGAACGCGGCGAAGCCGACGCCCAGCACATACGGGTCGGTCGCGGTGAAGACGACCTGGTACAGCGTGTTCACGTCGAAGCCGTTCCTCAGGCACACCTGCGTCGCATCCGGCGTCCCCGGGAACGGGTGCGTCGCGTCGCACTTCGCCCACGCCCAGTCGGTATTCGGGACGGTGGTCTCGGCGCTCACCACACCCGTCATCGACTCGTGCGTGCGCGCCGTCAGGGTCGACTGGCTGTTGTCGAGAAGGCCGGTCTTCGGATTCAGCGCGGGCTTGTACGGCAAGGGGTTCGATTGCACGAGGAGCGGAGCGGAGTCCTTCGGGCTCGCCGGCGCAACCGGCCGGTTGACGATGCGCGCCAGGATGGTCCCGGTGACGCCCTTCAGCACCGGCACCTTGACCCAATCGTTGGTCGTCCGCCGGGTGATGCCGTCCGCATTGGTTTGAGCGGTCGCGCCCGAGTTGTCTCCTTGCCAGCCGCTGCTCAGGCCGAGGTCGCCGTTGCGCCGCTCGATCTCGACGATGTTGACCCTGCCGCCGCGGTTGGGCACGTCGTGCCACATCAGGCCGCTCGCCTTGGCCATGTTGACGGGCTTCAGGAGCTGGAAGCTGGCCGTGTACTCGACCTTGCCGTTCGAATTCTTCGGCGCGAGCTGGATGTCCTGGATGATCGTGTTGCGCGGATCCTTCGGATCGAGCTCGCCCGTGGCGAAGCCGGCGATCGCCTCGTACTCGCCCACGTCGCCGAACGAGCAGATCGGTGGAAGGGGAGCTTGCTGCGCGATGCAGGACGGCCCGCGCGAGACGATCTCGATCTTCGTCACCTTCGCCTGCGACGGCTGCGCCCAGGCGAGGAACGCGACGGCGGCCGCGGCCGCCACTCTCGCGCCGAGCGCTCTTTGGAACTCGGATCTCATGTCGGGATTCTCCTTGCCGGCCGGGACACGGTCGGACGCGCCGCCTTACTGCGTGGCCGGAGCGCGGGTCAAGGAGCACCGTGTCGCCCGTCGAGCCGGCCGAGCGGGCGACCGGTCCCCTACGCGGACACGAGACGCACGATGCGCGCGACCGACGGGGCCCCGTTCGTTCCCACGAGGAACAGCATGTAGTGGCCCGGCGGCGCCAGGTTCGCGTTCGCCGGAGCGGTTACGGTGAGGCCGCCGGGACCCGCGGTGAAGGCGAGCCGCGAGAAACGCTGGCTCTGGTCGAAGGCGTGCGTCATCGAGCCGAGCTTGACGAGCGTCACCTTTCCGACCGCGCCCGGCGCAGACGTGGAGACCAGGAACCGCTCCGCGTAGGCCACCTGGGACGGGGCATCGGAGATCCGCGGCCGCTGCGCGGCGGACCCGTCCGCGTTGAACAGATAGGGCGGCGAGAACAACTGCGCGTCGAAGCGATCCAGCTCTCCGGTCGCGGCCGGCTGGCCTCCGCCAGCCACCAACACGCGCGCGTCGGGAAGCAGCAGCGCGGTCGAATGGTACAGCCGCTTGACGCTCATAGGCGCCAGAGCCGTCCAGTGCCCGGTCGCGGGGTCCCACACCTCGGGCTCCATCACCGCTCCTGACGCCTCGTTCTTCCCCGGAGCGCTCGTGCCGCCGGTGACCAGCACCGTTCCGTCGGGCAACACGATCGCTGCCGCGTGGTGCCGCGCGTGGATCATGCGGTCCGTGGCCCGCCATGACGGCGAAGGTTCGTCGAGATCGATCGTCTCCGCGGAGTCGACGGGCGGATCGTCGCGGCCTCCCGCGACCAGGATCCTACCGACGTCGTACATCGCGGCAGTTCCGTATCCGCGATTGATCTGGGCGACGTGCCTGGGACCGTTCGTCCAGCGTCCGGTGCCTCTCGTGTCGAGCCACCTCGACAGACCCTGCGAGCCTGCATAGAAGACGCGCCCGTCGGGCGCGACGAACATCCAGGGGTAGTAATCGACCAGGAGCGACGCGCTGCTCAGCTCGCGCCACGTCCCGTCGAGCTGCCATACCTCGGGAATCGGGTTCAGGTTGCCGGTTTCGTCCTCTCCGGAGGTGACCAGCATCTCTCCGTCCGGCAATGCCGTATTGGTCGGGTACCATCGGCCGCGCGCCATCTGCGGTCCCTGCCTCCACTCGCCGGCGCGGAAATCGAACAGGTTCGCGTTGGGAAGCCCGTGATCGTTGCTGATGTTGCCGCCCGTGACCAGGAGCGTCCCGTCGGCGAGCAGCGAATGGCCGCCGCAGAAGATATCGATCGGATTCGGGAACGCCTGGAACGCGCCCGTCGCCGGGTCCCACGCGGTAGGGTCGCCGCTGTGCCCCCAGGTCAGGACGCGGCCGTCGGGGAGCAAGTGCGAGTGGATGGGGACCACTGGCCAGTCGATCACGGCGCCCCACGAACCACCCCGCGACCGCGCTGGGGATGGAGGAGGCGCCGAGGGATTCCCCGGCGCGGCCGGGGCTCCCGGACCTTCTCCAGCGGCCGCGCCATCGTCGTGCGCAGCCTGCGTAGCCGTCACCGCCCGGTCCTGACACGAAACGGCAAGGGCCCCCGCCAGCGCGCCCATCCAGATGTTCTTCATGGCTGTCCCCCTGTCGACCAGGCCTCAACTTGTGGTGGGGCAGGCTGGCGGGCTAGCGCGATGCTGGTCGGAGCGTGGGTGGACGGGCGGGCATGCAACGATGTGGAAACGATTTCCCGCGGAGCAGCCGAGCATGCATCCCTGCGGTGGCGACGGAGAAAAGGCGTCGCCCTTGCGGGAAAAGCGCCGTCCGGCGCGGGGAAATCCGTTGGGTGACCGCCCGCCTGACCAGTCGGGCCGCAGGCGAGGCACGGGCGTTGCACACCGCCTGGCGCCAGGGGGAGGGCAGGGGGATGGGCGGCGGCTTGGGTATCCGGTGGGGGCTTTTGCCGTTCGTGACGGCGGCCCTCCTCCTGTCCCGTGCGGCGCGGGCGGAGGACGAAGAGGAGAAGGCGACGAAGCGGCCCCGGGTGTACGGCCGGCTTCTCGCCAACGCGACCGCGGACGAACGGAGCCTCTACGAGAGGCAGTTCAACGTGACCGATGCTCGCATCGGCGCGTCGGCCGAACCGTTCGACTGGCTGCAGACGGTGCTCGAGGTCGACGCCTCGTCGCACGCTCCGATCAAGGATGCGTACGGCAGGTTCCGCGACCCGTCGCACCGGTACCGTCTCTACGCAGGCCAGTTCAAGACACCCTTCACGGCGCGCTACGAGGAGTCGAACTGGGAGCTGCCGCTCGTCGATCGCGGCGTCGTCGACGACTTCCTGCACAAGGCGGGCTTCGTCGACCACCGCATCGGGCTCATGATCGAGCGCAAGCCCAAGAACAAGCACGACCGGCTCGCGTTCCGCGCGGCGTTGCTGCAGGGCGCGGACGACGACATGGGCATCCATACCGGAGAGGACGCCGCCGGGCGCGTCGAATACCGCCTGCTCAAGCAGCTCACCGTGGCGGTGGGCGGCTACTGGGGCGGCCTGACCGGCCCGTTCCATCGCCATTCGCTGTCGGTCGACTCGACGCTGCGGATGCGCGCTCTGCGCGTGACCATCGAGGCGACGCACGGACAGGGATGGCCGGGGGCCTTCACTACCGGCACCGCGCTCGCCACCTACGACATCCCCCTCGACGAGGCCGGGGAGTGGGTGCTGCAGCCGGTCGCCGCCGCCGAGGGCATCCGCGTTCCGGGAGCCACGATGGCCTACTCCACCCGGGCGGGGATGAACCTCCTCGTCGGCGACAGCTTCAAGGTGATGCTCCAGGGCGAGGACGCCTTGCGGCCGCAGGAAACGTGGTCGGGCAAGGCAGTCATCCTCGGGTTCGGCGCGCGGTTCTAGGAGATGACCGTGCCGGTCGCGTTCGCCGAGGGGCGCATCACGAAGCTGCGGAGGGAGGCGAAGCTGGCCCTGGCCCCGGCCGACGCCGCCGCGCTCCGGGCGCGCCTGGCCGCCGAGGTCGGCGCTCCCGCGGTCTCGCGCGTCGTGTCGGTGTACTTCGACGGCCCAGGATGGCCGCTCGCCGCCCGCGCCGCCGCGGCGCCGCACGACACGGTGAAGCTCCGCTTCAAGGAGTACTTCCCCGACCGCGGCGGCTCGGGCTCCGATCGGGTGGTGCTGGAGCTCAAGCGCGAGGCGAACGGCGTGACCCGCAAGGAGCGCGTCTGGGTGCCCCGCCGGGGGCTCGAGGCGGCCCTTCGCGATCCGGGAGTCGCGGCGCTGCGCGCCTGGATCGGCGACAACCCGCTCCTCCCCGCGGTGGCGGTGAGCTACGAGCGCGAGGTCTACCAGGGCGAGGAGACCTGGCGCGTGACGATAGACAGCGGCGTCGAGTTCTTCAGCATCGACCCGCGGTTGGCGCTCTCGAGCGAGCCCCTCCGCCGCGAGCTGCTCGGCGAGCCCAAAGGCCGCGAGGAGCGGACGATCGTGGAGCTGAAGCACCTCGATACCCAATTGCCCTCGTGGCTCGCGGCCTATGGCGGCGCGCAGGGGTACAGCAAGTTCGCCCAGGCCATGCGCTGCGTCCACGGAGTCGGGGAAGCGTGCGCGGCGGTCGGGTAGGAGCGCCCCATGTTCATCGACTTCGAAGGCATCGACGGCAGCGGCAAGACGACCCTCTCCAACGCCTTGGCGGAGAGGCTCGAAGAGCGCGGGCTCAAGGTGACCCACGCGCGCGCCGGCGGAGAGCTGCGCTCGGCGGTGGCGCGACGCGTCCGCCCGCTCACGCGCGACCCTCAGCTGTTCGAGATGAGCGCGCGCGCCGAGTTCTTCCTGAACCTCGCCCGCGAGACGCAGCAGATCGACGAGGTCGTCCGTCCCGCGCTGGGGCGCGGCGAGATCTGCATCACCGACCGATCGCTCTACTCGCAGCTCGCGCTCTCGGCCGGCGGGCGCGGTCTCGAGGAGGGACCGCTTCGCGCCGCCGCCGAGCTGGCCGGACAGGGATTGTGGCCCGACCTCGTCCTGCTCATCGACGTCGACCCCGACGTGGCGAGGATGCGAAAGCGGGCGAGCAAGATCCGCGACGGCATCGTCGAGGAGGAGCCGGGCCGCAAGGGACTGTCGGGGCACGGGCTGTTGGTGCGCGTGCGCACGCAATTCCTGCGCATGGCCGCGGCGGAGCCCGATCGATTCGTGGTGATCCGCAACGAGGGCCGCGCGCTCGCGGCGGTGGTGGACGAGATCGTCGAGGTGGTCACCGCGCGGATCGCCGGCCGTCCGGCGCGGACGGCGGACGGGTCGCCGCACACCGCTGCGCCGGCGCCCGTGCGCGATCTCGAGCAGGCCTACTTCGCCGCCGTCGACGATCTGGCGCGCACCGAGCCGTGGGTCGCCGTCCACCTGCTCACCGGGATCCCCGGCCGCGCCGCGCACGCACGTCGCGTGCAGCATGCGGAAGCCTGGCCGCGCAACGTCGCCGCGAGCCTCGCCGAGCTGCGCGACGCCTCGAGCTTCGAGCTGCGCGGCGCGCTCGCGCCGGTCGTTCCCGCCGAGGTGGCGGCGAGCCTGCGCTCGGACCCGGGCGAGGCCGCCATGCTGCTCCGTGGCCTGCTCTTCGAGCGCGCTCCTTCGCCTGTCCTCGCGGGCCTTGCGCGCAACGCTTCGGCCGACGCCTGGACGCTTCGCGAAGAGGCGCTCCGGCGCGGATGGCTGGAACGGGTGCTCCCCGGCCTGGCGGGCCTCGACTGCGAGCGCGCCTGGAGCTTGCGTGACCGCGGCGTACGCGCCGGCTTGCACGGACCCGTCGCCCGGAGCCTGATCGGTGTGGCGGGCCAGCGCGCCGACGCCGCACGCGAGGCGCTCTTCCCGCTGGCGCGGCTGGACGTCCTCGCCAGCACGCGCGGGCTCGACACTCCCTTCGCCCGCCGGGCGCGCGAGGACCTCGCGCAGGCGGCGCCGAAGCCGGTGCTGCGCTCGCTCCCCGGCGTCGCCGCGGCGTACGCCGACGCGCTGCGCATCCAGCTCGCCCAGCGCACGAAGGAGGCCCTCGACTCGGTGGAGGGGTCGGAGGCCGACCTCGCCTGGTCGTTGCGCGAGCGATACCTGCCGGTGTGGCCCGCGGCTGCCGTGCTGTCGATGCGCGGCCTTGCGCTGCAGCCCCGGGCGCAGCGGCTGATCTCCCAGGCCGTGACCTCGTTCCCGGCCAGCGTCGCGGTGCTGCGCGCGGCGTTCTTCGTCGTGGCGCGGGCGATGCAAGCACAGGCGCGGCCGGCGGCGCCGGAAGCGGCCGGTGCACCCGAGCTGCGGCTCGGAGCATAGGAGGGCGCGATGGAATTCTTCTCCGAGTTCAACCAGCAGATCGCCGCGGCGGTGGCCCCGGTGCATCTGGCCAAGGTCGCCGCGCGGGTGCTCGTCGCCATCGGCATCGGCGTGGTGCTCGCCGTGCGCCCGTGGCGGCTCCTCGTACGGGTGCAGGAGCTTCCCAAGGCGAAGATGATCCAGTCGCAGATCCTGCTCTGCGCCGCCGCCGCCCTGCTCATGATGGTGATCGGCGACAGCCTGGCGAAGGCGTTCAGCCTGGTCGGCCTGGGCGGATTCGTGCGCTTCAAGTCGCCGCTCAAGGACCCGCGCGACGCGGCGGCGACCTTCGTGCTGCTCGGTCTGGGGATGGCCTGCGGCCACGGGAACTTGGGGATGGCCTGCGTCGGCGCGGCCATCGTGGGGCTGCTCTTGATCGCGATGGATCTGATCGGCCCCGCGCCGGTGCCTTCCGAATTTCCACCGGGGGCGCGGCTCCAGGGAGCGGCGTAGCCATGAACCCGGAGACGAAGATGCGCACCGCCCGAAGGTACCTGACGCTGGCCGCGGCCGCGGCGCTGTGCGCCGCCTGCTCGGGCGGGCCGGCGCTGCTCGCCGATCCGGAGGCGAAGTTCGAGCTGCCGCCGCTGCAGACCTCGGTACCCGAGTACCAGTTGATCATCGACCCGCAGACGTTGGCGAAGTTCTACGGCGACGTGGAGACGCCGGAGCAGCCGGCCACCTTCGTGCACGACGGCCACTACCAGCCGGTGATGGTCCGCCTGCGCGGCCAGGGCTCGCGCCAGTGGGCGAAGAAGAGCTGGCACGTGAAGTTTCCCAAGGGCACGCACTTCGATCACCGCCATGTGATCAACTTCCTCTCCGAGCAGCACGACCAGTCGATGATGGCCGACAAGTTCGGCTACGACCTGCTCGCCTCCATGCACGGTCCGGCGCCCAAGGTGAGCTACGCGAGGCTCTGGATCAACGGGACGTTCGGGGTGTTCTCCGAGGTCGAGCACGTGGGCGGCCGGTTCACCAAGTGGCACCGGTTTCCCGACGCCGAGGCGACCATCTACCGGTGCCCGCGCAACGACTGCGAGATGAAGACGTACCGCGCTCCCTTCCAGTCGAACTGGATCAAGAAGTCGAACCTGGGGGAGAGCGACGACGTGCTGCACGAGTTCCTCGACGCCGTGAACCACACTCCCGAGGTGGAGTTCGCGCGGATGCTCGAGGACAAGATGGACCTGGAGATCTACCTGCGCGCCCTGGCGGCGGACGCGCTCATCTCGATGAACATCACCGAGGGATCGGGCAGCTACTTCATCTACGATCGGCGCATGGGACGGTGGGTCTACGTCCCCTGGGACATGAACAACTCGGACATGCGCTGGCTGACGTTCAAGTCGGCGGACGCGATCCCGGAAACCGGGCACCCGCTGTTCGACTTCACGCTCACCGATCCCTGGGTGGAGCGCGAGTACCTGGACAACCTGCGGGTCACGCCGAACGGAGGGTGGACGCCCGTCTTCTCGAACCTGGGCACCCGCATCGCCTTCCAACCCCAGCTGCGCGAGCGCGTCCTCGCGCTCATCGAGCGCGGCCTGGACGAGGTGTTCAAGCCCGAGCTGCTGCAGCCGCGCTTCGAGGCCATCCAGCGGATGCTCGCGCCCTACATGGCCCAGGACTCGTACATGCAGTACGACAAGTGGGAGCAGATGCCGCGCTACATGCGCGACTACGTCACCGCGCGCGCCGCCTTCCTGCGCAGCGAGATCGCCCGCTGGAGGAGCTTCAAGCCGGGCCTGGTGATCGAGGCTTTCGACGCGCAGCAGGGGTGGGTCGAGCTACGCAACCGCGGCACGGACAGCGTGAGCACCCAGGGCCTGGTGCTCACGACCGATCTGCGGCAGGCGCTCACGCGCAACGTTCCGGCGGCCACGCTGGCGGCGGGCGGGCGCGTGCGCTTCACGGCCGCCCAGCTCGGCCTGACCTTCGCGCCGCAGGGCGAGCTGGGGCTGTTCAACGGCCAGAGCGTCGCCGGCGCGATCGACGTGCACTTCTACGGAAAGCTCGCGGCGGGGCATTACGAGGCCCGCAGCGAGGCTGGGGGCTGGGAAATCCGCTGAGCACCTGGCGGGCGGGTCCGGGCGGGGTCGGGGGAGGGTGTCGATGCAGATCGGGTATCTGGGGCACGCAGGCTTCGTCGTGGAAACGCAGGGCGCGGTGGTGGTGGCGGATCCCTGGGTCTCGCGCC
This sequence comes from Myxococcales bacterium, assembly GCA_045802765.1. Classification (GTDB taxonomy): domain Bacteria; phylum Myxococcota; class Myxococcia; order Myxococcales; family 40CM-4-68-19; genus VBKO01. Next base: position 1,710 of record JBJMQJ010000517.1, on the reverse strand, counting down.
ACGGCGCCTTCGGTTCGGCGTGGATGCAGCTCCCGCAGAACCATCACCTTGCGACGCTCCTGCGCCACAAGCTGGAAGACCCGAGCAAGCCGCGCTTCGTCTACGTGAGCCACGAGCACGGCGACCACTTCGATCGCGAGTTCCTCGCCTCGATCGGCCGCCGGGACTTCACCGCGGTGGTGCCGCGCTTCAGGCGGCCCGAGCTCGTCGAGCACCTGCGCGCCATCGGGTGCAAGGTGGTGGCCTGCGGCGACGGCGAGAAGGTGCCCATCCCCGGCGGGTACCTGAGGCTGTACGTGCAGGACGCCGGGCTGAACCGAGACTCGGGCTTGCTCGTCAAGGCGGACGGCCGCACGTTCCTCGACCTGAACGACTGCAAGATCCACGATCGCCTCGGCCAGATCGCCGCCGAGGAAGGGCCGGTGGACGTCTTCACCGCGCAGTTCTCCGGCGCCATCTGGCACCCGACCTGCTACGAGTATCCGGCGAAGCAGTACACGGCCATCTCCAGGCGGAAGATGTTCGGCAAGTTCGAGGCGGTGGCGCGCGCGCTGGAGACGGTGCGCCCGCGCCTGTTCCTCGCCTCCGCCGGACCGGCGTGCTTCCTCGACCCGGCGCTCGTGCACCTCAACTTCGAGGAGGTGAACATCTTCCCCCGCGCGCAGAAGTTCTTCGCCTACGCGCGCAAGCGGCTCCCGGGGCTGACCAGCGCGCTCCTCGAGCCGATGCCCGGCGACGTCCTCGACGTGCCGAGCGGCAATCTCACCGTGCTCGCCAGCGAGCGCCTCGACGAGGAGCGCTTCGAGGACTACGTGCGCGGCTACGCGGCGCGCGTGGCCGACCTCTTCGAGGGCCGCCGCGCGCCGCCTCCCGCCGACCTGCCCGGCGTCCTCGAGCGCCTGCGCGAGGAGATGGCGCGCAAGCTGTCGCGCCTGGATCTGCGCGACCGCGTCGGCGTCGCCCTCTACGTCTGGCTGGAGGAGCTGCCGGAACGGATGCTGCGCATCGACTTCCCCTCGCAGCGCATCGAGGAGGTCTCCGCGTTGCGCGACGAGCGGCGCTACACCTTCAAGGTGCGCGCCCGGGACGCGCTGGAGGTGCTGGAGCGCAAGATGACGTGGGAGGAGTTCTTCCTTTCCTTCCGCTTCCGCCTCAGCCGCTCGCCCGACGAGTACGATCCGGTGCTGCACGGGTTCCTCGCGCTCGAGGCGGACGACCTGCCTTCGCTGTGCGACTCGATCCGGCAGGTCGAGGCGAACAAGGAGCGCGCGGTCATCGCCGCGGGAAATGCGCGGTACGCGGTACACCGCTACTGCCCGCACCAGGGCGCGGACCTGACCGAGGGCTGGGTGGAGGACGGCCACCTGCTCGTGTGCCCGCGCCACCGCTGGCACTTCGACCTGGCGAACCAGGGGCGGTGCACGCTGAACAATTCCTCGCTCTGCGCCGAGCGCCTGCCCGACAACGTCGAGCCGCTCCCCAGCCCGGGGCGCAAGTCGGACGACGCGCCGCAGCCGCTGGTCGCGCTGAACACTGCGTCCTAGCCCTCTACCGCTCGGCGACGAAGAGCTGCAGGTCGAAGCGGCCGTTGTCGCTGCGGAAGCCTGCCGGACCTTGCAGGGAGAGCGCATCGGCGGGAAGCGTCCCCTCCCAGGCGGGCGCGCCGTCGACCAGGACGCGCAGCTCGTCGCCCCGTTGCTCCGCCCGCAT
>JBJMQJ010000516.1:0-5033 GCA_045802765.1 Myxococcales bacterium | reverse complement strand
CGCGGCGGTGAGGTCGCTGCGCAGGAGCATGGCCCGCCCGGGAACGGCTTCGATCTCGCGGGCCAGGGCGCTGGCCGCGTCCTCGGAACGGAAGTAGCCGAGGCCGACGGCCATGCCGCGCCGGGCGAGCGCCAACGCAGTCGCCCGGCCGATTCCTCCCGAGGCCCCGGTCACCAGCGCGACGGTCATGCGACCTCCAGACGGACGGCGCTCGCGAGGCCGGGCCTCCCTGACGAGAGCAGCAGTACGCTCCGGACCGGCGCGACCCGTGGCGCGGCCACCGGAGACAGCGGTCCTCCCGCGGCGCGCCGCAGACCCGCGATCGGCGGAATCGAGCGGCGCCGCAGCAGCTCGATCCAGGCCACGACCCGCGCAACCGGCGCGGCAGCGCCCAACGTGCCGAACGCGGCCGACGACGCGGTGAGGAGAGCGCCGGAAGCGACGAGCCTCGAGACTTCGCGCCTCTCCTCGTCGTCCCGCTCGCGCAGGGACCACGCCGCTCCGTCGACGACAGGATCCGAGCGCGAGACGCGGGAGGCAATTTCCGCGACGGCGCAAGCGCGCGGTTCGCCCGTGGGTAGCGGAGAGCCGTCTGCTCCGGTCGCGACGTCGATGCGGCCGGCTTCGCCCGGCACGTCGCCTGGTCGCGCGAGCACCACGGCGACGGCCGCCTCGCCGGGAACGATCCCGCTCGCCTCCTCGTCGTACGCGGGGCGGAGGCTCTCGAGCCGGCACTCGGCTACGACGCCTCGCGCGCCGAGATCGACGAGCGCTTCCGACGCCAGCAGCGAGTCGTAGGCGACGACCAGCGCCAGGTCGACGGCGCCCGCCTGCAACGCCCGCGCCCCGGCGAGCAACGCCTCGGCGCCGGCGATGCCGCCCCCGAACGTCGCGCCTTCGCCGCGGATGCCCGCTTCCATCGAGAGGAGCGCGTGCGCGTTGTTCGTGAGGTGCTGGAGCATCCAGAACGGATGAAGTTTCTCGAGACCGCATGCCCACGGGCCAACCCCGCGCCCCGCGGAGAATGCGGCGAGCATCTCTTCCCAGCGCGGCCGCGGACCGGCCGTGCCCACGAAGAGGCCCGTGCGATCGAGCCGCGGATCGCCAGGGCGCAGGCCCGTGGCGGCGAGAGCATCGACGCCCGCCTCCAGGGCATGCAGGCCGAGCCGGTCGAGGAAGCGACGATGGCGCCCGGCCTGCGGAGCGTCGGGAATCGCCGCGCCCAGCGCGCAGCGGTACGAGGACGCGTCGAAGAGTGGCGATGATCGCGCGGCCCGCTCGCCGGCGAGAAGGCGCGAGGCGACCGCGCCCACCTCTCGGCCCAGCGGAGTCCGCCAGGCTGCGCCGACCACCGCGGCGATCACGGCGCGGCCTCGGGGTTGCCGAGCGCGACCGTGGCGTTCTGGCCGCCGAACCCGAACGAGTTGGAAAGGACGACTTCGACGGACGCGCGCCGCGGACGTTCGGCGATCACATCGATCGGGCAGTCGGGGTCGCGCTCGCGGTGATGCGCCGTGCCGGGGAGGAGCCCGCGCTCGAAGGCGAGCAGGCACGCGGCCAGCTCGATCGCACCGGACGCAGACATGAGGTGGCCCACCGCGCCCTTGATCGAGCTGACCGGCACCCCGGCGCCGAGCGCGCCGAGGATGGCACGCGACTCGGCCGGATCGTTGAGCGGCGTTCCCGTGCCGTGCGCATTGACGTACCCGACCCGCTCTGCACCGACGCCCGCGCGCCGCAATGCGCGCTCCATCGCGCGGCGGGCGGCGGCACCATCGGGCCTGGGCGCCGTCGCGCGGTACCCGTCCTGCGTGCTGCCCCAGCCCAGGATGCGCGCCCGGATCCGCGCGCCGCGTGAACGGGCACGCGACTCGTCCTCGACGACGAAGGCGGCCGCGCCTTCGCCGATGGCCAACCCGTCGCGCCGGCGGTCGAAGGGGCGGCAGGCGTCCGGCTCGTTCCGAGGAGAGGGCGCGCCGATGCGCGCGAGCCCGCCGAGGCCCAGCGGATTCACCATCGAGTCCGCTCCTCCGCAAAGCACGAGCTCCGCTTCGCCGCGTTCGATCGACGCGGCCGCGTGCGCCACGGCGAGTGCCCCCGCCGCGCACGCGCTGGCGTGAATGACGAGCGGCCCCGGCAGACCCAGGAGCCGCGCCAAGATCCGCGGCCCCAGGTCGACGGGTGACCGGAAGCGCACCGCAGGCAGCGGTGCCTGCGGATCCCGCGACCAATCCACGGAACGGCCGGTCCAGAGTGGCGCGAGATCCTCGAAGAATGCCTGCTCGAGGCCCACCGCGAACGAGAGGCGCGACGTCGGTCCCGTGGCGGGCGAACCCGCGGTCCGCCACGCCTCCGCGGCGGCGAGGAGCGCGAACGCGACCTTGCGATCGCGCAGCGCGCCCATCGCAGCCGCCTCTTCGGCGATCGCCTTGGCGCCGGGGATCGCGCCCATCGCACGCGCGAGCCATTCCGCGTCGATGGCGGCGACGGGGACCTCTCCCGCGACGCGGACCGGGAACGTGCTCGCGTCGAAGGACCGGATTCCGCCAACGGCGGCGCGCCCCTCCGCCAGGCCGTCGAAGAGCGCCGGCAGGCCCACGCCGAAGGCGGAGACGGCTCCCGCGCCGGTGATGACGGCACGCCTCACGGCGACTCCTTGCGGAACACCGCGGCCGTCAGATCGCCGTCGACACCCAAGGTGAGGACCACGGCCCGCTGTCCGGGTCGCAAGAGGTCGAGCGCGGTGACCCACGCCAGCGCCGGCGTCGCAGCTAGCGATTCGCCGAGCCGGAGCGAGACATCCACGAGCGCCGCGCGGGAATACCGGCTGGCGGCCACGTCGCGAAGCCATGCGCGCGGCGGAGCTCCCCAAGGCGCAATGACGACCAGATCGGCTTGCTGCGGCAACCGCTCCAACTCGCGGGAGACGGCAGTGGTGCCCGGCTGGACGGAGCCGACCGCCGTGCACGATTCGAGCAGTGCAACTGCTCCAGACATCGTGCCTCGCGCCAGCGCGAGCACGGCGGCTCCCTCTCCAGGTACCAGCCCGTGGGCGGAGAATCCTTCGCGTCGCAACTCGGCCCAGGTGACCGGATGGAGCGCGGTGTCGGCTCCGCCTGCGATCGCGCGGTCGCAGTCTCCTTCCTGCAACGCATGAAGGGCTTCGGCGAGAGCCGTGGCGGTGCCGCTCCCGCGCGAGAAGAACGCGGCGTTCGGCCCTCCGAGCCCTTCGAGGATCGCCCCGTGGCAGAGCGAGAAGTTGTTCAAGGTCTGGAACGTGAAGAGCGGATTGCAGGCCCTGAGCCCCTGGTCGCCGAGCCGATGCAGCGACAGACCGCCATCGACGAAGCTCGCGGAGACGATGGCGGGAACGTCCTCCATCGCGATGCCGGACGCGCCGACGCCCATCCACGCCCCGATCTCCTCGCGCCTGTCTCGAAAGCTGGCGTCGGCAAGCGCCTCGCGCATGGCGATGGCAGCGAAGCGGGCGGCCCGCGACATGAGCTTGCGCGCCCGCGCGTCGCCCGCGTCGAGGGCCGCCCGGATCTCCGGAACCTCCGAGGCGAGAGTTCCCGGATGGGACTCGCGCAGGAGAACGGACTTCCGTGGCTGGACATGTCCCGCGGCCACCGCCCGGCCCAGCCCGCGCCAGCCGATCCCGAATGCGCTGACGGCGCCCGCGCCGACGATGGCGACCGGAGCACTCATCATTCTCTCGTGACCACGAGGGTGCAGTTCGCGCCGCCGAACGCGAATGAGTTGACCATCGCCGAATCGACGCGACGCGACAGGGCACGTCCGACGACGTGCGGCAGCGCGCAGTCCCGGTCGGGCTCGGCGAGCCCGGCGGTGGGAAGCACGGTCCCCGTCACGATTGTGTCGACGGCGGCAATGAAGCCGAGGGCTCCCGCGGCGGCGATGGTGTGGCCCAGCGCGCCTTTGATCGACGAGACATGGGAGGACGGCAGCGATTTTCCGAGCGCGTCGCGGATGGCGCGCGCCTCGATCGCGTCGTTCAGCGGCGTCGAGGTGCCGTGCGCCTGGACCACGTCGACGGAGCGCAGTCCCGCTTCGGCCAGCGCCAGCCGCATCGCCCGCAGGCCCCCATTTCCATCCGGCGCCGGCGCCGTGAGGTTCCACGCGTCGAGGGTGCGCCCGATGCCGGCGACGCGCGCGACGCCCCCCTCGCACGAGAGCACGACGATCCCCGCCCCTTCGCCGAGGACGAATCCGTCCCGACGTCGATCGAAGGGTCGCGAGATGCCGCTGGCGCTGAGCGCGCCGAGCAGGCCGAAACCAGCAAGCATCAGCGGGTCCACGTCTGCGCCGACGCCGCCCGCCAGCGCCACGTCGCACTCGCCCTGGCGCACGGCACGCGACGCTTCGGCGATTGCGGCGGCGCCCGAGGCGCAGGCGAGCGAGAGGGTCGCGAGGGGCCCGCGGGCGCCGAACTCGCGCACCAGGCGCGCCGCGACCGCGGCTGGCGAAACGAGTCGAGAGTCGAGATCGTCTGCCCGCGACGCGGCCTCGCGGGAGAAGCGCGCGTGGTCGAGCGCCGGGCCCGGGCCGGCGGCGCGCGCGAGCGCGGCCAGCGTGGAGAACGGCAGCCGGCCCGACTCGGCCCCGATGAACACGCCTACCCGGAGCGGATCGGGCGGCCGCCGATCCAGCCCGGCCGCAGCCCAGGCTTCTCGCGCCGCCTCGAGTGCGAAGGCGGTGCGGCGATCCGGTTCCGCGAAATCCCGGGCGATCGCGGCGGCGTGGCGCGACGGAAAGCCTCTCGCGTCGAAGGAGGCGATGGGCGCGATCGCGCTCCTGCCGGCGGCGAGCGCGTCGCGCGTCTCGGGCCAGGTCGCGCCGAGCGGCGTCACGGCTCCGGTTCCGCTGACCCACGCGGCGCGCACTCACTCTCCGATCGAACCGGACAGCCAGGTTTGCAGGACCTCGCGGCGCCGTTCGATGAGGCGAGCGTTGGTGATCGGCATCAGGGCGAAGGTCAGCTCCGCCTCGACCGCCAGCTTGCTCTCGACGTG
>JBJMQJ010000515.1:0-6250 GCA_045802765.1 Myxococcales bacterium | reverse complement strand
GCAGATGATCATGGACGCGCGGTCGGGGAAGATCGACTCCGTCGTCAAGGGCGTGGGCGGCTCCGACGAGGTGTGGTTCAACGAAGGCGACGGACGGTACTACACGGCCTCGCGGAACAACCCGACGGGCCCGGTGCTCGGGGTCATCGATGCGGCCGACCAGGAATTGCGCCAGGTCGTGCCCACGGTGAACAGGCCTCCCGGCACCGCGCACTCGGTCGCCGCCAATCCGCACGACAACCACGTCTTCGTGCCGCTGCCGGCGAACAACGTCTTTCCCAACTGCCTCGACGGCTGCATCGCCGTCTTCGGGACGTCCAGCGACTGACCTCTAAGGCGCGAACTTCTTCTCCACTTCCTGCCAGTGCTCGAGGCCGACGAGCTTCATGAACTCGTCCTTGGTCATCGCCTCCTTCATGTCCAGGCGGCGGCCGGCGCGGAGATCGGCCACCGCCCGTTCCATGGCCCCTGCCGCACGGAGCAGGATGCTCGTCGGGTAGAGGATCATCGAGTAGCCCATCTCGGCGAATTCGCCGGGCGAGTGCCACGGCGTCTTGCCTCCGCCTTCCATCATCGTCGTGGCGAGCGCGGCGCCCTTGAAGGTCTTTGCGATCTCCTCCAGCTCCTTGTCGTCTCGTGGTCCCTCGACATAGAGCGCATCGGCTCCCGCCTCGAGGTATTGCTCGCCGCGCTTGAGCGCCTTGCGCATCCCTTCCGCCTCGAGCGCGTCGGTGCGCGCGATGAGGTAGACGGCGCCGGGGCTCGAGCGCGCAGCCGCGGCGGCGCGGATCTTCGCCACCATTTGGTCCGCCGCAATGACTTCCTTGTCGTCCAGCTGCCCGCACTTCTTCGGGGCTTCCTGATCCTCGATGAATACGGCCGACACGCGCATCGCTTCCATGCAGCGGACCGCGAAGGTCACGTTCTTCATGTCGCCGTAGCCGTCATCGAGGTCCACCAGGACCGGAAGGCTCGACCCGGTCATGATGTCGCGCACCGCTGCTCGCCTTTCCCCGAGGTGGATCAGGTCGATGTCCGGCTGACCGTAGCGCGCTCCGACCAGCGCAAATCCGCCGATCTGATACGCGGCGAAGCCGGCCCGCTCGATCAGGCGCGCCGTCAGGGCGTCGTGCGCCGCCGGCAGGACCAGGGGTTTGTTGCGCAGGAGAAGCGCGCTCCAGGGCTCAGGGCCGCTCGTCTTTTGCATGCTTCAACAGTGGGGCTCGCCCATTCGCGGAGCAACGCGCCTACCTGCGCGGCACCCGTCGTCGGCGAGCGCCCGCCCGTGCGCCCACCCGCAGTGTGCCCGAGCCCTCGCAGGGTTCTGTCAGGCGCGACCTGTCTTCCCGCGGGCACGCGAGGCTTTACCTCGCCGCCGCGGAGCCGCGCGCGGGCTGCGCCGCGGCTTGTTGCGCTTCATCTCCTCGTCCCAGATCACCGCCTCGACGTTGTGGCCGTCGGGGTCGAGCACGAACGCGGCGTACCCGTACTCCGGACGCTGGCCCGGCGCGCCGTTGTCCTTTCCGCCCGCCGCAATCGCCGCGCGGTAGAACGCATCGACCGCCGCCGCGCCGTCCGCGTGGAAGGCGAGGTGATTCGGAGTGCCCACCTCGCCCTCGGTGACCCAGAAATCGTGGCGGCCGCCCTGGATGAAGCCGAAGGCGTCGCCGTATTCCTTGTCGACCTCGTATCCAAGCGGCGCCAGGGCTCGCTCGTAGAAGTCGCGGCTCGCCCGCGCGTCGCTGCACCTCAGGCTGATGTGCTCGATCATGGCGCCGGCTTACGCCGCCGCGGTGTCCGCTGCAAGGTGCACCCGCGCGTCGGCGCCGCGTGGCAGGCGCGATCCGCCGCTTGAGATCCGCACAGGATCGGACGATCCTCCGCGGATCATGGCGGATTCGGAGCTCGGGCGGCTCGCTTCCATCGAACGGACGGCCAAGCTCATCGCCGCGCTTCTCTCGGGCCGCGATCTCACGCGCGGGGAGATCAGCGCCCTTCTCGGCGTGCGCGTCGCGGCGGCCGATCGCCAGCTCGCGGCCATCGGACGCCACGTCCCGCTGATCCGGGAGAAACGTCGCGGGCGCCTTCACGTCCGCATCGATCGGTCGAAGGTCGCCGGCGGCGCGGAGCGGACGCCGATTGCGACCATCATCGCGGCCTGCGTGGGCGCGAGCCTCTCCAAGCTCTTCGAAGGGACGAGCTACGAGAAAGGAATGCGCGACCTGGTGCACTACGTCAGCCGCGACGCGATCCATCCCGAGCGGTTCCACGACTCCCGCCGTCAGTTCGTCTTCCTCGTGCGCGGGGGCGAGAAGGCGCTCCCGGAGAAGGAGGAGCTGCTCGAGGAAGTGGTCGATGCGGTGCAACGCCGGCGCGGCCTGCAGATCAGGTATCGCGCCTTCGACGGCGCCCGCCAGTCGTTGCGCATCGAGCCCCTCTCGCTCGCCGTCTACGATCACCAGCTCTACGTGATCGGCCGCTCCCGAGGGCGGCCAGCCCATCCCTACCGGTTCTCCCGCCTCGAGGCGGCCGAGGCGGCGGGAGGCACGTTCCAGTACCCGGACAAGGACGGCTACGATCCGGAGCGCGTCTTCGCCGAGAGCTTCGGCATCTTCGTCGACGAGAAATACCCGGTCGAGAACATCGAGGTGAGCCTTGCACCGCGCTGGGCGACGTTCGTGCGCAGCCACCGCTGGCACCGATCGCAGGAGTCGTCCGTCCGCGCGGGCCGCGTCCACGTGCGCCTGAGGGTCCGCGTCTGCCCCGAGCTGGTCAGCTGGATCCTCGGGTTCGGCGCTGACGTGCGCGTCATCGAGCCGGAGTCGTTGCGGCGCCGCATCGCCCGCCTCTCGCGCGAGATGGAGAAGGCGCATCGCGCGTAACGGCGAACGGGCATGCCGCACTGACCAGGTCAAAGGAGACCGACCATGGCCATCGCCACCAGTTCCCCGCCCCTCCCGACCATATCCGTCCCGATGCACCGGAGCGCGCCGATCGCGCCCGTCGCCGATTCCTCGATTCCCGAGCGCCTCGACGCTTTCGCCGCCCTCGTCCTGCGCTACGGGCTCGTCGCCGTGATCCTCTTCTTCGGCGCCTTCAAGTTCACGGCCGCGGAGGCGGCGGGAATCCAGCCGCTCGTTTCACACAGCCCATTCCTCTCCTGGCTCTACTCCATCGGCAGTGTGCGCGCCGCGTCGGACGCCATCGGCTCCGTCGAGATCGCCATCGCCGTGCTCATCGCGGCGCGCCGCTTCTCGCCGGCCCTGTCCGCGCTCGGCAGCCTCGGCGCGGTGGGCATGTTCGCGACCACTCTCAGCTTCCTGGTGACCACGCCAGGCGTGTGGGCCTCGGTGCCCGGGTTCCCACTTCCGGTCCCCAACGAGATCGGCGCGTTCCTGGTCAAGGACCTGTTCCTCCTCGGTGCGGCCCTGTGGAGCGCCGCCGAGGCCCTGCGCGCCGCCCGGTCGCGCTAGCGTGCTCGAGCGGTGAGGGCAGCGCCTCGCGGAGCTGGGCAAAGGGTCTCGAACGCGCGGGTGGTAACCTTCGCGTTGCAAGTCGCCAAGCAGACGCTGGAACGCCCGTAACGCGCGACTGATCGCCCTCGCTCAGGCGACGCTTTTGGCCGTGGGGCTCGCGACGCGGTCGTCGCGGACGCGATTGGCGGCGGGATCGTGGGGCTCGCCCAGGGCGTTGGCGTCGGGGCGCTTGGCGTGCGCGACGGCCCGGAGGATGACCAGATAGGTCACCCACAGCAGGAAGCAGCCGGCGAATTCCAGGAACCCCAGCACGTGATGCACGTGTTCCCCCTTGCAGCTCGTCGAAGGGGAGCACACCAGCCGGGTAGGAGCGCTAGCGCTGAGTGTGTGAGGGCGGCACCTTTACACCGCACACGCCGAAAGACTCATATGGATTCCATCTTGTCGGTAGGGGGAAACCGCATGTCGACATTTCCGGGAAAGCTGGTGCTGCTAGCCTTGTGCGCCGCCGCGGCGGCAGCAGCCGCCGAGGGCGACCGCGCCGAGATCGTCATCGGCGCTTCGCTCCCGCTCACGGGCGCCGAAGCGAAAGCCGGAGCGCGCGTTCGCGACGGCTACGAGCTTGCCTTCGCCGAGGCGATGAGCAAGGGCGGCCTGATGGTGGGGCAGCGCCGACTTCCCGTTCGCTTGAAGATCGTCGACGACGGCACCGACCGGCAGCGCGCCGCGACGCTGGCGGCGGAGCTGGTCGAGAAGCACGGCGCGAATTTCCTGCTGGGAAGCTTCTCCACGCCCATCATCGAGGCGCAGAGCGCCGCAGCCGAGAAGCTCAAGGTGCCTTACGTCACCTCGTCGGGGTCCGCCACCTCGCTCTACCAGCGAGGCTTCCGGTACCTGTTCAGCGTCTCCGCGCCGACCCAGCAGCTCGCCAACGCGTTGATGCGCTGGATCGACGACGAGGAGCGCACCGGCAACCTGCCCAAGCCGTTGCGCGTCGCCGTCGCCTGGGAGAACACCGCGCACGGCAAGGATGTCCGCGTGGGCGTCTCCAGCTACGTGACCAATACGCCCGCGCACCGCGCGGCATTCGACCTCGTCTTCGACGAGTCATTCGAGTTGAACGGCAAGGACTTCAAGCCGCTGCTCACGCGCCTTCAAACGGCCAAGGCGGACGTGCTGATCGTCGACGCGCACCTGCAGGACTACGTCGCCATGCAGAAGCAGTATCTGGCGATGGGCATGTGCCACAAGGTGATCTCTTACGGCGCCCGCGGGCCGGAGAAGGAGGCGCGCGATGCGCTGCCGCGCGGTGGGACCGACTACGTCGTCTCGGCCGTTTGGTGGGACTCGCAGGTAGGCACCAACGGCCTTGCCAAGTCCTTCGTGGAGGCGTTCAACGTCAAGTACGGGCGCCTCCCGGAGTGGTACGAGGCGCTGGCGTACGAAGCGGCGCGCGCGCTCTTCCTCGCCATCGAGAAGGCGGAATCGCTCGACCGGAATTCCGTGCGGGACTCGCTCGCCGCGCTGAAGATCGAGTCCATCCTCCCCGGCGGGTACCTGACCTTCCCCGAGGAGTACGGCTACCAGGCGCACTACCTCTTCGTGGTGCAGCAGAACATGCCCGACGGCAGCTCGCCGATCATCTACCCGAAGATCGCCCAGGTGCAGGAGGGCGTGGCGTCGAATCCGCGCTGCGCGGCGACCGCGGCGCACGTCGAGCAGTAGCCCGGATCGCGCTTACTTCTTCGGCGACCGCAGCGCGCGCCGGACGATCTTTCCCGTGGCGGTGAGCGGAAGCTCGGGCGCGAACTCGACGATGCGCGGGTACTCGTGCGCCGCGAGCCGCGACCTTACGTGCTCTTGCAGCTCCGCGGCGAGCGCCGGCGCGGGAGCGTAGCCGGGCTTGAGCACGATCACCGCTTTCACCACCTCGGTGCGGATGGGGTCCGGCTCGCCGACGACCGCGGCGACGGCCACCGCGGGGTGGCGCTGCAGGCAGCTCTCGATCTCGCCGGGCCCGATGCGGTACCCGCCGCTGGTGATCACGTCGTCGTCGCGTCCGACGAACCGGAAATAGCCGGCCTCGTCGCGCGTGCCCAGGTCCCCGCTCACCAGCCAGTCGCCGCGGAACTTCGCCGCGGTCGCGGCGTCATTGCGCCAGTAGCGCAAGAACATCACCGGATCGGGACGGCGGCAGGCGATGCTTCCCAGCTCGCCAGGCGGCAGCTCGCGTCCGGCCTCGTCGACGATGCCTACGGTATGGCCCGGGATCGCGGTGCCCATCCATCCGGGGCGGACCTCGGGGAGGGCGGCGCCGTTCCCGACCACCAGGTTGCACTCGGTCTGACCGTAGAACTCGTTGATGGTGAGCCCCAGCGCGCCGCGGCCCCACTCGATCAGATCCTCGCCCAGGCTCTCCCCGCCGCTCGCCAGCGTCCGCAGGCGCACGCCCGAGGCGGATGCGGCCGAGGCGCGCAAAAGCTTCAGCGCGGTGGGCGGCATGAACACGTTGCGGACCTCGTGGCGAGCGATCAGGCGCAGCGCTTCGCCCGGGTCGAATTTGCGCGCGCGGTAAGCGACCACGGGAACGCCGTGGTGCCAGGCGGGCAGCAGCACGTCGAAGAGCCCGCCGATCCACGCCCAGTCCGCGGGTGTCCAGAACCGATCTCCGCGCTGGGGAAAGCCGTCGTGCGGATGCTCGACCCCGGGCAGATGCCCGAGCAGGACGCGATGCGCGTGCAAGGCTCCTTTCGGCTGTCCCGTGGTGCCCGAGG